>ONPK01000037.1 GCA_900319675.1 uncultured Bacillota bacterium | reverse complement strand
CCGGCATTTGTCAGATTCTCCAGGGATCTGTTGAAACCCTCTGGAACATCGGCAACCGGGTCATCCTGCCCTACCAGAAACAGTATCGGCAGATTGGGTTTCAGTACTCTCCAGTCCTTGTTGGAGTAGACGTCAGCCATGCCGCTCATCAGGTCAAACATGGCCTGGTTGGTGAACGGGAACCCACACAATGGATCCTCAATGTATCTGTCAACATTGTCCTTGTTGTAGCTGATCCAGTCAAACGGCGTACGTGGGTTTCTGATGTTGTCATTGAACGAAGACAGTCCCTTCATCAGAGTCTTTGAAACCTTCTTAGGTCCCTGCATCTTGGCGATGGCACCGGCAAGTTTCCTGGTCATGGCAACGTTCTTGCCGCCGGCAGGCATGCCGATGAAGACGACACCGGAAATGCTGTCCTCAAATCTCTTCAGATAGCTTGTGGCAAACAGTGAGCCCATTGAATGACCGATGATGAAATATGGCAGTCGGCGGTACTGTTCCTTGATGTTACCGGCAAACATGTTGAGGTCCTTGAGGTTGGCCAGCCAGCCTTCCCTGTCCGCAAAATAGCCCAGAGGGATCTCCTCTGAGATGCTTTCGCCATGACCTCTGTGGTCGGTAGCCATGACAACACAGCCTATTCTGGCCAGAATGTTGCAGAACTCCTCATATCTTTCCTTATGCTCACACATGCCGTGCATGAGATGAACGATGGCCCGCGGTTTCTCGGGTATGTACAGATCTGCGTGCATTACAAGACCATCAACTGTGCTGGTCAGTTCAAGTTTTCTTTTCTCAGTCATGATATAATCCTGCCTTATCCTTAACATTATAACAAATATGACAACTTTAGCATATAATGATATTATTACAATATGAAAGTTACAGGCATCGTTGCAGAGTATAATCCATTGCACAATGGACATCTATATCACATTGAACAGGCACGTGAGATCACCGGGTGTGATCTTTTAGTTGCGGTCATGAGCGGCAACTTCGTCCAGCGCGGCGAATTCGCCATTGTCGACAAATGGAAGCGGGCTGAAGCTGCTGTAAAGGCAGGTGTCAACCTGGTCGTTGAACTGCCCTTCCCATTCGTAGTTCAGAGTGCTACCCAGTTCGGTTACAATGCCGTAAGGATCCTTAACATGCTGAAAGTTGACAGCATCGTCTTTGGTTCAGAAACCAACAATCTTGAAGAGCTTAAGGACATATCTGAAATGAGCTTCAACATTGATAACTTCAAGGAAAACATGAAACAGGGGTATTCCTACCCTGCCAGCTATGGATTCATGGCTGACAGCTACGGGCCAAATGACATTCTGGCAATATCATATCTGAAAGCACTGCAACAGTATCCCGGCATCACCCCATATTCAATAAAGAGGATCGGTGAATACCATGATGAAAGCACTGATGTATCCTATCCAAGTGCTCAGGCCATCCGCCAGGCCATTAAGGAAGGAAAAGATATTAGCACACTGACCCCGATGGCAGAAGCTCTAACCGGTGAATATCCTACCTGGGAAAAGATGTATCCCTATGTCAAGGCAATATTACTGACAACACCAATAGAACAGTTAAGTGAATCCTTCCTGATGGATGAAGGCATTGAAAACCATCTGGTAAAGCAGGCAAACACCTACGATAACTATGCCGATTTCATAAACGCCGCCGTAACAAAGCGTTACACCAGAAGCCGCATTCAGAGAACCTTGTGTCACCTGTTGGTACACAACACCAAGAGCGACATGAAGTTCCTGCCTGAACTGGACCGCATCAGACCTTTATGGTTTGATGACCAGGGTCAGCAGTACATCAAGCAGCTGCAGAAAGACGGCCTGATCGTTGCCAATCATTTCACCCAGAACATCAAGCAGTACCGCGAACTGGAATACAGAGCTGCCATAATCTATGCCATGACTCTGGAAGAGAAAAACCGCAAGGCCATAACCCGCGGCGAGATCTGCGGTCAGTATCTTTGATCATAAACCTGAAAATCTCCCGTAATGATACGGGAGATTATTTATTTTGCTTCACTGACGATATTGTAGTAAACGTTCGAAGTTACCTTGTATACCATGGTATAGAATGCCGCAAATAACACGTAACTTATCAGCGTCGTAAATATGAACAGTCCCTTGTTATGCAGGCCGAAGATTGCCAGCAGTTTTCCTATCATTGGGAAAGCAAAGGCAAGATGCATGCCGGCAAAAGCCAGAGGAATGAAGAATACTACCAGAAGCTGTGAGTTGATATTCTTTTTTATCTCTTCTCTGGTCATTCCAACCTTTCTCATTATTTCAAATCGTCCAACATCCTCATAGCCTTCCGAAATCTGCTTGTAGTAGATTATCAGTACTGTTGCAAAGATGAATACTATGCTCAGCATGAGTCCGATGAAGAACAGACTTCCGTTTGAGGATATTAAATAGACACTTTCGCTCTCCCTCTCTTCGGAAATTACCGAATAGAGCCCTGCGGTTCCGGGATCCTTTTCCATGACGTCATAAATTGCGTCTGCTACCCTTTCGGCATAATCAGTCTTGCTCATGGATGACTGCTTCACATCAAAGCTGTATCTCCAGATAAGATTCATTGGTGTCGGATCATCCTGGGAATTTTCAAAAAACATCGCAATGGCGCTTATGTCATCTACTACAAGATTGATCTTTGGAATAATGTCTCTGGCATTAATGCCGGACACGAATTTCTTATCGATCGAGTCAATTATCCTGTAGTTTTTCACATTCCCGTTAAGAATCAGTTCCAGGTGATCATAGTTTACAGCGGTGCCCGATGAAGAAACGAGCGCCTCTCCTTCATTCAGAGTAATATTATGTCCGGTCACTTCATTGTAGAAGGACAGCGGAATGAAGTATACTTCTCTTATTTTTGTCAGCATCATGGATTCGTCAAAATCTCCAAAGTCTATTGTTTTTCCCTCTGCTACTCCTTCGGCCTCAATGAACGGCAGTTCAAAAGCCATTTCAGTTTCTGACCTATTCTCAATTCTGAAATCATCAATGACTTTCCGGAAAGCATCCAGATTATCTTCATCAATAAGTTTGCGATCGTAGAATCTTACCGTCAGATTAACATCTCCGGGATAGAGGCTGTTAACAACGTCCTTAGTGCCAAACCACAGACAGGATGCTGACGAGATCATGACAAGCACCATCGTGGATATGATCGCTATTGAAGCGAGTCCGGCACCGTTTCTCTTCATTCGGTATACCAAGGAAGAAACCGATACGAAGTGATTGGGTTCATAGTAATACTTCCTGTTTTTCTGAAGCATGCGGCACAGCAGCACACTTCCGGAAATCATCAGCAGATATGTTGCCACAATTACCATGATGACAGCCAGAAAAAACAGAATGAGCGCTTCCAGAGGGCTCTTGATGGTTACGGCAATGTAATATGCCGTTACAAGGATCATCACTCCCAGAATTCCAAGCAGCCAATTTGCTTTCGGAGCCTTTTCACCCGTCTTTTCACTATTCAGAAGCGATACGGCAGTGCTGCGGCTTACTCTTATTATCGAGGATAGCCATATGACAGTGAATATTGCCAGATAGAACAGAACAGTATTTACTACGCATCCCATGTCTATGTGAAGGCTGTATGTTATGGTACCTCCGATTATTCTCATGAGTCCCAGTTCAGCCAGTTTTGAAAGAACGATTCCCAGAAACAGTCCCAAAAAGAGAGAGACAGCTGATGTGATGAGACTTTCAAATGTCATGATCCTGGCCAGATTGCCCTTGTTCATTCCAAGTACGTTGTACAGTCCGAATTCTCGTGCTCTTCTGCGGATCAGAAAAGAATTGGTGTAATAAAGAAAGATTATGGAGAATACGGCAATCACGTAGCTGCCAAGCGTCATGATTTCAGCTGTGGTCATTGTGCCTATGGGCAACAGGTCTGTTATCTCCGGTGAGGCAAGAAACGCAAGAATGTAAAACATCGCTATCATGCAGATGCATGTCAGCATGTAGGGAAATACCAGTCTCCTGTTTTTTCTTAAGCCGTCCCAGGCAAGCCTGGGATAAAACATGGTTCTCATTACCTGTTTCCTCCCTGAGACAGGAGTGTAAGCGTTTCGGTTATCTTCTGATAGAAGAGTGCATTGGTGCTTTGGCCCCTGTAGATCTGATGGAAGACCTCACCGTCTCTGATGAACAGAACGCGGCTCGCATTGCTTGCTGCCTTGGCAGAATGAGTAACCATTAAAATGGTCTGACCTGCTGCGTTTACCTCCCCGAACAGTCGTAACAGTTCGTCTGATGACCTTGAATCTAGAGCACCAGTAGGCTCATCCGCAAGAATGATCTTAGGATCAGTAATCAGAGCTCTGGCCACTGCTGCTCTCTGCTTCTGACCACCTGATACTTCATAGGGATATTTCCCCAGAATATCCGTGATTCCGAGTTTTACAGCTATTGGTGTCAGTTTATCCTTCATGTTCTTATAATCATTTCCGGCAAGCACCAGAGGAAGAAATATGTTATCTTCGATGGAAAAGGTATCCAGAAGATTGAATTCCTGGAAAACAAAGCCCAGATTATCACGTCTGAACGTGGCTATTTTCTTTTCAGATATTTCTGAAAGGTCCATGCCATCCAGAATCACTCTTCCTGCAGTGGCCTTGTCAAGCGCAGCCAGAATGTTCAGAAGAGTTGTCTTGCCTGATCCGGATTCTCCCATGATGGCGACAAACTCCCCTTCCTCAACCTCAAAGCTGACATCACGAAGAGCCTCAACCTCCTGTCCGCCGAAGCGTGTTCTGTATATTTTCTTAAGATTTTTGACTTCAAGCAAACTCATCTCACAAACCTCCTTTTTCCTTTTTCGGTTTGATTTTATAAGAAAAAGCCGACCCATTCCATTGAACCGACTTACAATTCTGCCCGAAAAACTAACAGTTTTGTCACAATCTGATTCTACTCAATGACAGAGCTTTTCGTTTCGAACTTTATCATTATTCTGGTGCCGCGTCCAACCTCAGACTCTGCACTTATTTCATGATTCAGGTTTGTACAGATTCTCTTGCAGAGGTAAAGGCCTATGCCGCTAGCCCGTTTATCAGCACGCCCCTTAACACCTGTATAGTTTCTTTCAAAGATGCGTGGCAGATCTTCAGGAGAAATGCCAATTCCCGTATCTTCTATGCAAAGAGTCAGAGGGTCCTCAACGTATATTGAGATCTCTCCATGTTCCGTATATTTAAGAGCATTGGAAAGAAGCTGTTCAATTACAAAGGACAGCCATTTTTCATCTGTAAGCACCTTCCTGTTGACAGGTTCGTAATTGAGCTTAAGTTTCCGCATTATGAAATCTCCGGCAAACTTCTTGACTGCTTCCTCTATGATGGGATCCAGCTCGTATTCCCTGAAGATGTAATCACTGCCCGGGCCTTCCAGTCTCAGATAGGTCAGAACCATTTCTACATACCGCTCAATGCGTCCCAGCTCTGAAAGCAGGTTCCTTGACAATTCACTGTCTTCTCCCTGCAGACGTAGTCTCATGGAGGCGATCGGTGTCTTTATCTGATGAACCCACAGAGTGTAATAATCCATCAGCCGGGAAGTTTCTTCTCTGGCATCATCAAGAACTGTCTTCTTCTGCCTTATGAGTTCCTGTATGATCTCTCCATAATCCTCGTCATATACAGTATTGGAGTGTGGAATGAAATCGATGAGTTCTGCTGTCATGTTCTTCAGCCTGCTGATTTCCCTGTGCCACTCTGAAAGCACATGGAATCTGTACAGCAGATACGCCAGTCCCAGAATGATGCAGAGCAGAATCGGATAGATTACAGCTTCCAAAGGAAGCCCGTAAAGGGCAAAAGAAATCAGAAGCATGGCAAAGAAACCGAAAAATATCGCTAATGTGCCTCGTATGCTTCTGATGTATGTCCAAAACAGTTTCATGGCTTACCCCACTGTATAACCGACACCTGACTTGGTTGTTATGAATTCGTTAAGTCCGGCATTTTCAAGTTTCTTCCTGAGCCTTCCTACATTTACGGTCAGTGTGTTTTCATCTACGAAATTGCCGCTTTCCCAAAGTACTTCCATGAGTTTTTCACGGCTTACGATCTTCCCCTTGTTCTGCATCAGAGTAAGGAGCAGGCGGTATTCGTTTTTTGTAAGATCAATTCTGGCATTTTCATAAGTCAGAGTATTATCTCCGGTATTGAGTATCGCGCCTCTGTGTTCGATTACTGGTGATGACATGCCAAAGTCATAGGTTCTTCTTAAAAGTGCCTGCACCTTTGCCGTAAGTACATTCTGATCAAAGGGTTTGGCAATGAAATCATCTGCTCCCATGTTTACCGCCATTATGATATTCATGTTATCGGAAGCGGAAGAAACAAAGATGACCGGTACCGAGGAAACCTTCCTTATCTCACTGCACCAATGATATCCGCTCATGAAAGGAAGCGATATATCCATCAGAATAAGATGAGGCTGGTATTCGGCAAATTCTCCCATGACATTATGAAAATTGGAAACTGCCTTCGCTTCCAGACCCCACTGTCTCATTTGCTCGGTAATGCCCTCAGCAATACCCCTGTCATCTTCCACTATAAGAATCCTGTATTCCATATCGATAATTCTCTTCCATGTTTTTACTTATTATACCATCAAGGTGATTCTGCATAAATGAATCTGCGTCATATGATATCTTAATAATGCATTAAGCCTAAAGAAAACGCCCGAATTTTCGGGCGTTTTTTCATTGATTCGTCTGATTAGTCCTTTGGGAACTTAACAGCAGCCTGTGCAGCAGCCAGTCTTGCGATTGGTACACGGTATGGAGAACATGAAACGTATGTTAATCCAACCTTGTGGCAGAATTCGATTGAGCTTGGCTCACCGCCGTGTTCGCCACAGATACCTAACTTGATGTCAGGACGTGTCTTTCTGCCTAATTCAGCAGCCATCTTAATGAGCTTGCCAACACCTCTCTGGTCTAACTTGGCAAATGGATCCTGTTCGTAGATCTTTGTATCGTAGTAAGCGCCTAAGAACTTGCCGGCATCGTCTCTTGAGAAGCCGAATGTCATCTGTGTCAGGTCGTTTGTACCGAAGCTGAAGAATTCTGCTTCTTCTGCGATCTCATCAGCTAATAATGCAGCTCTTGGGATCTCGATCATTGTACCAACATGGTATTCGATCTTTGTATCGCTGTTGGCGATGATTTCATCAGCAACCTTGACTACAACGTTCTTGACGAACTTCAGTTCCTTGACCTCGCCTACTAACGGGATCATGATCTCAGCAACAACCTTCCATTCAGGATGTCTCTTCTGAACGTTGATTGCGGCTTCGATGACAGCCTGTGTCTGCATCTCTGCGATTTCAGGATATGTAACTGCGAGTCTGCATCCTCTGTGACCCATCATTGGGTTGAATTCATGCAGGCCGTCGCATACAGCCTTTAATTCCTCAAAGCTCATGTTCATCTCTGCTGCGAGTTCAGCGATGTCCTTGTCTTCCTTTGGTACGAATTCATGTAGAGGTGGATCCAGGTAACGGATGGTTACCGGGTTACCCTGCATTGCTTCATAGATACCTTCGAAGTCGCCTCTCTGCATTGGCAGTAACTTGGCTAAGGCAGCCTTTCTCTGCTCAACAGTCTTGGCAACGATCATTTCTCTGATGGCCTTGATTCTGTCTGCTTCGAAGAACATGTGTTCTGTTCTTACCAGACCGATGCCCTCAGCACCGAATGCGTATGCCTGAGCAGCATCCTTTGGTGTATCAGCGTTTGTTCTGATCTTCAGAGTTCTGATTTCATCAGCCCATGCCATGAATCTTCCGAAGTCACCTGAAATTGATGCTGGAACAGTCTTGATCTGCTGTGCGTAAACGCAGCCTGTAGAACCGTCGATTGACAGCCAGTCACCTTCCTTAACGGTAATGCCGTTAACTGTGAACTGCTTGTTGCCCATGACGATGTCGCCGGCACCTGATACGCAGCATGCGCCCATGCCTCTGGCTACTACTGCAGCGTGGCTTGTCATACCGCCTCTGACTGTCAGGACGCCCTGTGATACGTGCATGCCTTCGATGTCTTCAGGTGATGTTTCAAGTCTTACTAAGACAACCTTCTTGCCTTCATTTGACCAGGCAATGGCGTCTTCAGCTGAGAATACTACCTGTCCGCAGGCAGCACCTGGTGAAGCGGCCAGGCCCTTTGTGATGACCTTGGCAGCCTTTAATTCTGCGGCATCAAACTGCGGGTGCAATAATGAGTCGAGCTGCTGAGGTTCTACTCTTAATACAGCTTCTCTCTCATCGATCATTCCTTCGTCAACTAAGTCGCAGGCGATCTTCAGAGCAGCAGCACCTGTTCTCTTGCCGTTACGTGTCTGCAGCATGAACAGCTTGCCGTGTTCAACTGTGAATTCCATGTCCTGCATGTCCTTATAGTGGGCTTCCAGCTTACCGCAGATGTCAACGAACTGTGCGTATGCATCTGGTGCTGTTTCAGCTAACTGATCGATTGTCATAGGTGTTCTGACACCTGCAACAACGTCTTCGCCCTGGGCATTCATTAAGAATTCACCGAACAGCTTCTTTTCACCGGTAGCCGGGTTACGTGTGAAGGCAACACCTGTACCACAGTCTTCGCCCATGTTACCGAATACCATCATCTGTACGTTAACGGCTGTACCCCATGAAGCTGGGATGTCGTTCATACGACGGTAGAAAATAGCTCTTTCGTTATTCCATGAACGGAATACTGCCTTTACGGCTTCCATCAGCTGGAATCTTGAATCCTGAGGGAATTCCTCATTCATGTTTTCTTTATAGTACTGCTTGAATCTGACAACCATTTCCTTCATGTCGTCAGCATCTAATTCAGTATCAAGCTTAACGCCTTTCTTCTTCTTCATATCATCGATGATGACTTCGAATGTGCTCTTTGGTAAGCCCATTACGACGTCTGAGAACATCTGAATGAAACGGCGGTATGAGTCATAGGCAAATCTTGGGTTGTTGGTTGTTCTGGCAACTGTTTCAACAACTTCGTCATTGATACCTAAGTTCAGAATGGTGTCCATCATGCCTGGCATGCTGGCTCTTGCGCCTGAACGTACTGATACCAATAAAGGATTCTCCTTGCTGCCTAAGACTTTTCCTGACTTTTCTTCCAACTTCTTCAGGTAAGTAAGGATCTCTTCCTGAATCTCGTCTGCAATCTTTTCACCGTCATCATAATAACGTGTGCAGGCTTCAGTTGTGATGGTAAAGCCATAAGGAACAGGCATGCCGATATTCGTCATTTCTGCTAAGTTAGCGCCCTTGCCACCTAACAGTTCACGCATATTCGCATTGCCTTCTTCGAACAAATATACATATTTCTGGCTCATAAAAACCTCCCTTTATCTCAACTTCTATATTTTATCAAACAATTGTAAAAAAAACTATTATTTTCAGCGATAAATAACGCTTTTGTCAGGCATTCTCCGGTGCTCACAACTAGGCAAATGAACGTCTTTTGATATATGATGTTATGGAAAGGCAGAATGACTTACGCGAGGTGGCATATGGATAAGATTTTAGTTCTTGACTTTGGGGGTCAGTATAATCAGCTCATTGCCCGCAGAGTCCGTGAAATGGAAGTATATGCGGAAATAAGGTCCTATAACGGCGTTACAATGGAAGACATAGTCCGTTCAGGATACAGCGGGATCATCTTTACCGGTGGTCCCAACAGTGTTTACGATCCCGAATCACCTCACTTTGATCCCGCCATATTAGATGCAGGCATCCCGGTTCTTGGGATCTGCTATGGCGCCCAGCTCATCACCTGGATGAGAAAAGGAACGGTCAGAAGTGCTGAAAACTCAAGCGAATACGGCAGAACGACCCTGTACACAGAAGAAAGCGTTCTGTTTGAAAACATTCCTGCAGCCAGCATCTGCTGGATGAGCCACACCGACTTCATCAGCGAACCGCCACACGGCT
>ONPK01000044.1 GCA_900319675.1 uncultured Bacillota bacterium | reverse complement strand
TCATTCTGTAATAACGTAAATACTCAGGAAGGCGGTACTCATGAAGATGGATTCAGAAATACCCTTACCAGAGTAATTAACAACTATGCCAAGGATCAGAATCTGATGAAGAAGGATGATGAACTGTTACAGGGTGATGACGTCAGGGAAGGAATTACTGCAATCATCTCCGTAAAGCATCCTGATCCGCAGTATGAAGGTCAGACAAAGACAAAACTGGGCAACTCAGAGGTCAGAAGAATAGTTTCAGCCGTCTTCTCAGAGCAGCTGGACAGATTCCTGATGGAAAACCCGGCTACTGCCAAACTGATCGTAGACAAGGCTTTGATTGCTTCTAAGGCCAGAATGGCAGCCAAGAAGGCCCGTGAACTAACCAGAAGAAAGAATTCACTGGAAATTTCATCACTTCCCAGCTCAGTGAGATCTACATCGTAGAGGGTGACTCAGCCGGCGGCAGTGCAAAACAGGGCAGAAACAGCAAGTATCAGGCCATTTTACCGTTGAGAGGTAAGATTCTGAATGTTGAAAAGGCCAGACTGCATCAGATTTTTGATAACAATGAGATCAGATCAATGATCACGGCCTTTGGCTGCGGCATTGACGATGAATTCGACATCACAAAACTCAGATATCACAAGATCGTCATCATGACAGATGCTGATGTCGACGGTGCTCACATCAGAATTCTGTTACTGACATTCTTCTACAGATTCTTCAAGGAAGTACTTGAAGGAGGATATGTATACATTGCTCAGCCGCCTCTGTACAGAGCACAGAAGGGCAATGTCATCAAATATGCCTATTCTGATGATGAACTGGATAAAATCAAGGCAGAATTTGGTGAAAAAATTAACATACAGCGTTATAAAGGTTTAGGTGAGATGGACCCTGATCAGCTGTGGGAGACCACAATGGATCCGGAAGTCAGAATTCTCAAGCAGGTCAACGTTGATAATGCGATGGAAGCTGACAAGATCTTCTCAATGTTAATGGGCGACGAAGTTGAACCTCGTAAGCAGTACATCATTGAGAATGCCCACTTCGTCAAGAATCTGGACATAGTATAGGAGGTGGATCATCATGGATGAAAGCAGAAAAAAAGGTTATGACAAGATAGAATTTGTCAACATTACCGGTGAAGTAAAAGATTCATTCCTGGACTATGCCATGAGCGTTATCGTTCAGAGAGCATTACCTGATGTCAAGGACGGTCTGAAACCTGTTCAGAGACGTATATTATACGGCATGAACAACCTTGGAAACTATGCAAACGCAGCTTATAAGAAGTCAGCACGTATCGTTGGTGAGGTCATGGGTAAGTACCATCCTCACGGTGACTCTTCAATTTATGAAGCAATGGTCAGAATGGCTCAGCCTTTCTCATACAGATATCCATTGGTAGACGGACATGGTAACTTCGGTTCAATTGACGGTGACAGCGCTGCTGCTCAGCGTTATACGGAAGCCAGAATGTCAAAGATCTCAATGGAAATGTTAAGAGACATCCAGAAAGATACGGTTGACTTCATTGATAACTATGACGGTGAGGAATCAGAACCTGTCGTATTACCGGCTCACATTCCAAATCTGTTGGTAAACGGAACCACAGGTATTGCTGTAGGCATGGCAACAAACATTCCACCGCACAATCTTGGTGAAACCATTGACGCGATTGACGCAATCATTGATAATCCGGAGATAACAGTAACGGAATTAATGACAAATTACCTTCCGGGACCTGATTTTCCTACCGGAGGACTCATTTTAGGCAGAAGCGGCATCAGAAAAGCCTATGAAACAGGCCGCGGAATCATCTATAACAGAGCCAGAGTTGAAATAAATGAACTGGAAAACGGTAAGCACGAGATCATTGTTACTGAGATTCCTTACGGTGTAAACAAGGAAAACATGGTCAAGCACATAGCTGACCTGCACCGTGACAAGGTAATTGAAGGCATTACCAGCATGGTTGATGAGTCAAACATGAATGGTATAAGGATCGTAATTGAGGTCAGAAGAGATGTTCAGCCTGAAGTATTGCTGAATCACCTGTATCAGAAGACATCATTGCAGGTAACCTATGGTGTCAACATGCTCGCTCTGGTTGATAACGTACCTAGAGTGCTCAACATCAAGGAAGCATTACAGGCATACATTGATCACCAGGTCAATCTGGTTGAGAGAAGGACTCAGTATGATCTGAACAAGGCACTTGACCGTGCTCACATCTTAGAAGGTCTGAAGATAGCACTTGATCACATTGATGAGATCATTCACATCATCAGAACATCCGAAAATGATGAAGAAGCGATCAGCAGAATGAAGGAAAGCTTCGGATTGAGCGATATTCAGTCAAAATCAATCCTCGACATGCAGATGAGAAGACTTACAGGTCTGCAGAGAAGAAGAATTGAGGAAGAATATGACTCATTAGTCATCGCAATAGCTGATTATCGTGACATTCTGGCCAAACATGACCGTGTATTAGGCATAATCAAGGATGAACTGGCTGAGATGAAGTCTAAGTATAACGATAAGAGACGTACGGAAATCGTTGAAGCAGCCAGCGACATTGATGACGCTGACCTGATTCCGGTTGAAAACGTCATGATTGCCATTACAACTAACGGCTACATCAAGCGTACGACAGTCGATACCTACAAGACCCAGAACCGTGGAGGTAAGGGTGTCAAGGGCATGAGCCTTAACAGTGATGACATCATTGACCAGGTTCTGACCATGAGCAGCCATGACGATCTGCTGCTGTTTACCAGTTTAGGCAAGGTTTACAGGATAAAGGGTTTTAATGTTCCGGCAGCTTCACGTGTTTCAAAGGGCGTTCCGGTCGTTAATCTGCTTAATCTGCAGCCTCAGGAAAAGGTCGTTGCTATGTTAGATGTCATTCCTGGACCTGAACTTGAAGACAAATACATGTTCTTTGTCACCAAACAGGGTCTGGTTAAGAGAGTTCCGATGTCTGAATTCCTTTCAATCAGACAGTCAGGCAAGATTGCCATCTCATTGAGAGAGGATGATGAACTGTTTGGAGCCAGAATTACCAGCGGTGATGATGAGATCATCATTGCCGGTGACAATGGCAAGGCAATCAGATTCAATGAACAGGATGTAAGGCCAATGGGCCGTAACGCATCCGGTGTCAAGGGCTTCAACGCTGATGGAAGCGTAGTAGTCGGCATGGCAACCAATAAGATGGGCGAATATATCCTGGCAGTTACTGAAAAGGGCTATGGCAAAAAGACACCTCTTGAAGACTACAGAATGACAAAACGTGGAGCAAAAGGTGTCAGCACCATCAACATTACTGAGAAAAACGGCAAATTAATGGCCATGAGATCAGTAAATGGCGATGAAGATGTTCTCATCATGACGGATAATGGTACAATGATAAGGATCTCACTGGAAACTGTATCTACATACGGCAGAAATACTCAGGGTGTTAAGCTGATTAACGTAGATGAAGGATCCAGCGTAGCTACCGTAGCATTAATTGCCAAGGAAACTGAAGAAGAAGCAGAAGAAAATGAAGAAGCTGTTGAGGAAAGCAGCGAGCAGACAGAGGAGTAATTACCATGTTAGACATGAATTTTATCCGTAATAACCCGGAAAAGGTTAAGGAAAACATCAAAAAGAAGTTTCAGGATGCTAAATTACCGTTAGTTGACGAACTTCTCGCCCTCGACAAGGAATACAGAGCCATTAAGACCATGGATGACGAACTGAGAGGCAAGAGAAATGCCATCAGTAAGCAGATTGGTCAGTTAATGGGGCAGGGAAAGAGAGCCGAAGCTGAAGAAGTAAAGAAGGAAGTCAAGGATATCGGCGATCAGCTGGCAGCCAACGAATCAAGAGAGGCTGAACTGGCTGTTCAGGTCAGAAAGATCCAGATGGCAATACCGAACATGATAGCTGATGACGTTCCTATCGGTAAGGATGATAGTGAAAACGTCGAAGAACAGGTATTTGGCGAAAAAACAAAGCCTGATTTCGAGATTCCTTATCATTCAGACATCATGGCAAGCTTTAATGGTCTTGATAAGGACGCTGCCGGAAGAGTTACAGGTAATGGATTCTATTATCTGATGGGCGACATTGCCAGACTTCACTCAGCAGTACTGGCTTATGCCAGAGATTTCATGATAAACAAGGGATTTACCTATTGCATACCGCCATTCATGATCAGAAGTGCAGCAGTTGACGGTGTAATGTCATTTGCCGAGAAAGAAAACATGATGTACAAGATCGAAGGCGAAGATCTGTATCTGATCGGTACATCTGAACATTCAATGATTGCCAAGTTCAAGGATACGATCCTCAAGGAAGATGAACTTCCAATCACCATGACGTCATATTCTCCGTGTTTCCGTAAAGAAGTTGGCGCTCATGGTATCGAAGAAAGAGGCGTTTACCGCATACATCAGTTTGAAAAGCAGGAAATGATCGTTGTCTGCAAGCCTGAAGATTCAGAAGAATGGTACAACAAGATGTGGAATTACTCCGTAGAACTGTTCAGAACCCTGGATATTCCGGTAAGAAAACTGGTTTGCTGCTCAGGAGACCTGGCAGATCTGAAATACCGTTCATGTGACATTGAAGCATGGAGCCCAAGACAGCAGAAATTCTTCGAAGTATGCTCATGTTCAAACCTGACGGATGCTCAGGCAAGAAGACTTGGAATCAGAGTCAACGGACCTGATGGCAAATATTTCGCGCATACATTGAACAATACAGTAGTTGCTCCGCCAAGAATGCTCATTGCATTACTGGAAAATAACCTTAACGCTGACGGAACAGTTAATGTTCCTGAGGTATTATGGCCATACATGGGCGGAACAAAGGTATTAGTTCCTAAGAAATAAGGAAATAAAGGAATGTTTCACGTGAAACATTCCTTTTTCTGTGATTTCGCGTATCAACAATGTTTCACGTGAAACAATTTGAAAAATGGTAATAATCATAATATAATATCAATGGTACAACACAACTAACTTTAATTTGGTCAGGACAGGAATGTAGCAGCCACGTAAGCAAATTGTGTGTGTACCGTTTATTTTATGGAGAAACACCTTATGAATGATGTTTTATATATGAAAGAAGCCATAAAACAGGCAAAAAAGGCAGAAATGATCGAAGATGTGCCTGTTGGATGCGTAATTGTTCAGGACGGCAGGATAATATCCAGAGGATATAACAAAAGAACAGTTAACCAACAGACAGAAGATCACGCAGAAATGATAGCCATCAGAAAAGCCTGTAAAAAGCTGAATAGCTGGAGGCTGGAAGGCTGTACAATCTATGTTACCCTTGAGCCGTGCCCAATGTGTGCCGGAGCCATATTTCAGGCAAGAATGGACAGAATAGTCTACGGCGCCAAAGACTACAAGGCTGGTGCATTAGGCTCAAAAATGGACATTTTCGCTGCGGAAGGACTCAATCATTACCCGGAAATAACGGGTGGAATTCTCGAGGAAGAATGCAGCAGAATGCTCTCTGATTTTTTCAAAAAACTACGCAATAAGCCCGCAAAGTAGGGCTTATTATTGTATAATATATATAGAGGTTTTTACTATGGCGTATAAGGCACTATATAGAAAATACCGCCCTTCTACATTTGAAGAAGTCGTAGGACAGAAGCATGTAGTAATGACGTTACAGAATGCAATAAAGAACAATAAGCTGGCGCATGCTTATCTTTTTTGCGGTCCAAGAGGAACCGGAAAGACATCTGTTGCCAAGCTTTTAGCTAAGACGATCAACTGTACCTCTGAAAACAAGCCGTGCGGACACTGCGCAAACTGCATAGACATCCAGGAATCAACTCATCCGGATGTTGTTGAACTCGACGCAGCCACCAATAACGGTGTAGATGAAGTCAGAGAACTGATTGAAAAGGTCAAATATGCCCCAATGCAGGGAAAATACAAGGTATATATCATCGACGAGGTACACATGATGACTTCCAGTGCCTTCAACGCACTGCTGAAAACTCTGGAGGAACCTCCGGAATACTGCATATTCATCCTGGCGACGACCGAACCGCATAAGGTTCTGCCTACCATCGTATCAAGATGTCAGAGATTTGACTTCAATAAGGTATCTGTACCTGTTATCAAGGAAAGATTAAGGTACATTGTCGGTCAGGAAGGCATTACATGTGATGATGATGCTCTGCAGCTGATAGCTGAACTGGCTGAAGGCGGAATGAGAGACGCCCTGAGCGTCTTGGATCAGTGCATAGCCTACTCACAGGATAACATTACAGCTGAAGATGTCAGCACGGTATATGGAATCGCAACAAATGCTGAAAAACTGGATCTGTTAAAGGCTGTCAGAAATAAGGATGTACAGAAATCAATGGCCATGGTCAATGATTTCTCAGGCAGAGGCATAGATCTGCAGAGACTGACCCTCGATCTGATCAATTTATGCAAGGAAACAGTCATCTATTCATATTCCGGCAAGGGTAATCTGCTGGAAAAGACAACCGTAGCTCAGGCAGAGGATCTGTTAAGGAACTTTACCAGTGATGAGCTGCTGAAGTGCATTGATAATCTGATGGATACCACCGGAAAATACAAGGATTCCAGCGACAGCATGTCATATCTTGAGGTTTGTCTGCTGAAAATGATGAACATTGCCGGCCAGAAGACGGAAAACCAGGAAAATAAAGCGTTCTTTGCTGTTAACAGACCTGAACCGACCAGTGTTCCCGTTACCAGAACGGTAACGGTTGAACCTGAGCCTTTTAAGGAGGAGCCGCAGGAAATTGTTGAAGAAAAGCCTGCAGAACAGGAAAAGCCTGAAGTTGTTGAAGAAAAAGATCCTCTTCCGATGCTGAAAGCCGTCAAGAATCTCAGTGATGAGAACTTCTATGACATCCTTTCCAAGTCCGTAAAGGCCTTGAAGGAAGCTGATCTGCCGAAATGGAAGAGAGTTATTGAACGCCGTGACGTTGATTCAATGGCCATAACCTCAATGCTTAACGGTTCATACATGATGGCTGAAAGCGAAAAAGACATCATAGCTGTTGTTGAAGACAGACTTACTGCTGATAACATCAATGAACTGAGCAATCTGGCTAAGCTGGAAAAAATCGTTGAAGAAGAATTCGGCTGCCATAAGAACGTTGTTGCTGTTACAAGAGAACAGCAGACATACCTGATCAATTATTTCCGTTCAAGAAAGAGCCAGCCGGCTCCTGTACAGGAAGTTGTTGAAGAAAAGGAAGAAAAAGAGCCTGAAAAGAACAAGACAATCGAAAAGCTTACTGAAATATTCGGTAAGGATGGATTTGACATAGTGGAGGACTGAAATGGATTTTAATTCATTAATGCGTGAAGCCCAGAGAATGCAGGAAGAAATGCAGCGCAAGGAAGATGCGCTGAAGAGCAAGGAATACGTAAGCAGAGCCGGCAGAGGCATCGTTGAAGTCAGAATGAATGGCGAATACGAAGTTACCGGTGTAAAACTGGATGACGAATTTGTGAAGAATTTCACAATAGATGACAGGGAAATCCTTGAAGATTCTCTGCAGCTGGCTATAAATGACGTAACTGCTCAGGTTACGGATGATAAGGACAACATGATGGGAGAACTGGCTGGTTCTCTTAACATTCCGGGACTGAGGTAATAAAATGTACCCTTCTTCCCTGGAAAAACTCATCGAACTGTTCAGATCTCTGCCTTCCGTAGGCAGAAAGACAGCTGAACGCTATGCCATGGCCGTACTGGAGATGCCTGAAGAGAATGTAGAGGCTTTCTCCAAGCAGATGATGGATGTTCTTCGCAAGATCAGAAAGTGTCCGGTATGCGGAAACATAACGGAAAGTGAAAAGTGTGAGATCTGTTCAGATGAAAACAGAGATCATACCGTGATCTGCGTCGTTCAGCAGCCGCGTGATGTCATGGCTCTGGAAAGACTTGGACAGTTCAAAGGCGTCTATCATGTTCTTCATGGTGCCATATCAACCGTTAAGGGCGTATTGCCTGAAGACATAAACATAGAATCACTGTTCAGCCGTATTGATGACAATACGAAAGAGATAATCATTGCGACTAACTCTACCCTGGAGGGAGATACGACAGCGCTGTATCTTACCAAGAGGCTCAGAAGCTATGAAAACATCACGGTAACCAGACTTGCCAGCGGCTTACCAAGCGGCGGAAACCTGGATTATGCCGATGATGTGACATTAATGAGGGCATTTCAGGGCAGAATCAGACAATAGGAGGTACCTATGGCGGCAATTGCTTATGTATCAGATGACAAAATGCTTGATTTCCACCGCATAAATGGAAGTCAGGAGATCGTATTCTGGAGACTGTCTACCAAGAAATTCTCTTCCTTTCAGCCGGGAGATCTTCTTTTCTTCCTGTCAAAGGGAATGGATAATACAAGACACAGAGAAAAAGGCATCGTTGGCTATGGATGTTTTGTAGGCGAAAAACAGATGTCAGTAAGAAATCTGTGGCATAAGTACAATCACGCAACTGGATACAGAAACAAGGAAGACCTTGTAACTGCCATCATGAAGACCACCAAGAACAATGAAATGCCGGAAAAGATCAGCTGTCTGTTCCTTAAGGACGTAATATTCTTCCAGGGACCGATATATCTGTCCGAATTAGGCATAAAGCTGCCGTCAAATCTGGAAAGCTTCACCTATCTGGATGCCCATGAAGGTCACGTTACCCTTGAATTACTGCAGAAAGTAAAGCAGGTTGGCATAGATTCCTGGAGCGCAGCACTGAATAACCGGGAAATTGACATGATTGCCTTTGACAACGAGATCCTCAAGTATCAGATCGCCACGATATATGAAGGCATGGATATCAGTGCCCCACACCGTTCTGAGACATTCCAGAAACACTGCTTTAACAGGTACAAAGATGAAGATCCGCAATGGGTCAATAATGAACACAACTCCTTTGTCACGTTTGGAGAGCAGAAAAAGCTGTATTACATCTATACAAGCACCAACCGTGACAACAAGGA
The DNA here is from genome assembly GCA_900319675.1 of uncultured Bacillota bacterium. Lineage (GTDB taxonomy): Bacteria > Bacillota_I > Bacilli_A > Erysipelotrichales > Erysipelotrichaceae > RUG521. Next base: position 812 of record ONPK01000044.1, on the reverse strand, counting down.
AAACTTCATCAAGATGCTGGGACAGCTGGTATACATCAGGAACTGCCTGAACAGCACCATAAATGAGCAGTTTGAGATAAACATCCTGACAAATGTTGAATTAATGGACATTCAGCGGGAGACCCTGCTCGACTGCAAGTTCAATCTCATAAAAATAAACTGAAAAAGAACCGAAAGAGGTTCTTTTTATTAAGCAAATGTGAATTCTTTGTTATTATATAGATATGAGAAAAGACAGTAAGTTCATTAAATATCTTGAAACACATGCATGGGCAGCCTATTCATTCGCAATCTGCTGCGGTGTCCTGTTTTACTTCATACTGACTCACATTCCAAGTGTTTTCAGACTGGCTTCCAGGATCATTTCCCTGTTTTCACCGATGATTGTCGGAGGAGTAATTGCCTACATCCTCAATCCTATGATGAAAACCATTGAAAGCCTGTTAAAGAGGATCAATGACAAGTATAACTGGCGCTGGCTGGCGATAGTTCTGACCATTTTCATCGTATTCGTACTCATGTTCCTGTTGATGCTGGTACTGGTACCTTCATTAATGGAAAGCTTCGGTACGCTGTTTGCCAACATCAACAGATACCTCAACTCACCGGATAACATCATCAACAAGATCGAGTTAATGGCGATGAGATACGGCGTAGACCTTTCAGAATTTGGCGATGCATTAAGCAACATGATCAGAGACATGTTCAGCAGCATGCCTACATACATTGCCAAGATCATTTCAACTTCATATCAGTTCGGAACCGGAATGGTAAACGGCATTATTGGATTCATCCTGGCAATATACTTCTTA
>ONPK01000158.1 GCA_900319675.1 uncultured Bacillota bacterium | reverse complement strand
CGAGGGTGCGGCCGGAACAGTCGTTCGGCTTCATTACAGAAGCCCTTTCTCCGCCAGCTTGCCGCGCCAGATATCAGCTTCCGCGAAATTCTTCTCCGCCTTGGCGGCATTCCACTTGTCAAACATCGCACGGTCTTCATCGGTGATCACCGGTTTTTCCACAACAATGCCGAGGATGCCGAGCATCTTTTCCACAGCGTTGCGGTACAGACCGGTTGCTGCGAAATCGATTTCTCTCTGCCGCAGTGACTGATTCAGTTTCTTGACCGTCTCAAAGATCACAGCATAGGCGTTCGGCGTATTCATATCGTCGTCCATCGCATCCAGGAACGCTCTGTATTCCGCTTCGTCATATGCACTTCCCATATCCGCGTTGGCTAAAGCCGCTTTGATATCTGCCTGCCGCATCGGTTTGATCACCTTGTCCAGTTCCTTGCGGGCTGTTTCGATCGTCTCTTCCGAGAAATTGAGTTCCTTGCGGTAATGAACGGAAGATACCAGCCATCTGGTCAGATTGGTGCCGAGGCGCAGAACGACGTCCTTGGCCCACATCGTTTGCCCAGCGATTTGGACATCTTCTCGCCGTCGATATTGACCATTGCGTTATGGATCCAGTAATTCGCCAGGGAATTGCCGTTCATGGCTTCCTGCTGGGCTGCTTCGTTTTCATGGTGCGGGAACTTCAGGTCCATGCCGCCGCCGTGGATATCGATGATCGGTCCCATGTTGTCATTGATCATGACCACGCATTCGGTATGCCAGCCCGGTCTTCCCGGTCCCCATGGCGAATCCCATTTGATGCCCATGTCCGTCTTCTTCCACAGAGCGAAGTCATACGGGTTCTTTTTCTGATCGTTTGTTTCAATGCGGGCACCGGCTTCCAGATGTTCCAGTTTCTGATGCGAGATCTCGCCATAGCTTGGCACGCTGTCGACGCTGAAGTATACGTCGCCGTCCACTTCATAGGCATTGCCCTTCTTTACCAGTGCGTCGACAAAGGCAATGATCTGATCCATCGTTTCCGTGACACGCGGCGTGATATCCGGCAGTTCCGTGTTCAGCATCGCTCTGACTTCCTGATAGGCTTCGATATAACGCTCGGCAATGACTGCTTCCGTGGTGTTCTCCTCGGCTGCCTTTTTGATGATCTTGTCATCGACGTCGGTAAAGTTGGATACGTACTTCACCGTATAGCCTTCCGCTTCAAACAGACGCTTCAGCACGTCAAAGACGATCATCGGTCTGGCATTGCCGATATGGGCGTAGTTATAGACCGTGGGACCGCAGACATACATGTCCACATGTCCCTCTTTAATTGGTTTGAATTCCTCAACCTGCAGTGTTTTTGAATTGTACAGTCTGATCATGATTTATTCCTCCAAAAGAAAAGCGCCTCCAAAAAGACGCTTTGCGCGTGGTTCCACTTTTCTTGTTTGCTCGATCTGCTTAACGCACAGCTAACGTTCCTTCTACATTTTCAAAGGACCCTCCGGAGGGCATTCACGTCTGTTACGGCAAGGGTGTTTCACCGGCCCACCCCTCTCTTCATGCCTGCTCAGAGTTACTTGTCTCCATCATCGGTTTACGCAAATATCTTAACACAGAACCGCTGTATTCCGTTTATTTTTGTGGCTGTTCATTCCGCCCGGCAGGCAATCACGGTTTCGTTCGTCATTCCTTCCGCCCGGATCACCAGCTTCACATTCTGCAGACTGGTCCGGCTGTCACCGATATAATCGATGACAAAACGGTACTGTGCGCCGGAGACATCGGTAAAGACGACCGGCATGCCCGGGGCGATTTTCTTTATATCCACAGCATCGGTAACAATGACACCGGTGCCGCTGCGGATCAGCCCTTCCTTCATTTTCGAAGCTGCTTCATTGCCTGCTTCATTCTGCACGGCAAAGGCGCAGACATCAGCGATCTCAACATAGCCGATAAAATTCAGGCCGTTGATCTCCACACTTCCCATCGGCTCGGTATCTTCTTCATACAGCATGCCGGCAGTCCGTTCCGGCAGGATTTCGATCATCGTTTCCAATGCGTCCTCGGCACGGTGTCTGACATCCTGTTCTGCCCGGATACTGCTGAACATCAGAAACAGACCGACCAGCAGCGCGGCACCGCCGATGATCATGAGTATATATGACAGTGTTTTCTTCATAACGTGTTCATCATAATACAATGGCTGCGGTTATTTCCACAGCCATCGCTTCTTTCATTCTGATGCTCCTGCTCTTCCTCGCATATCTCTTCACCAGTGCCATCTGGATGAGAAAAACAGGATTCTATGGGGCAGTGGTCATGTGCGTGGTTTGCGTTGTGGCCAACCTCGCCGCCTATAGCCAGCATCGCACACTCACCAACCGAGACTATGCCATCGTGATCGCTCCCAGCATCGTGGTCAAAAGCAGTCCTAATGAGAGCAGCACCGAACTTTTTGTCATCCACGAAGGATCCAAAGTGCATGTCGAGGATGCTTCCATGAAGGGATGGAGAGAAATAAAACTGGAAGAGGGTAAGATTGGATGGGTGCCTGTCGATGCAATCGAAGTAATCTGAAACACCTTCATTGAGCAATTATCTTTTTGATTATGAACATTAACGACTTAAACGAGTTTGATCATCAGGCCACACTTGCCATCAATGGCAGTGAGTCGCTCTTCTGGGACAATGTCATGAACATCATCACCAACACCTTCGCATGGTCGTTGCTTGTTGTCGTGCTGCTCATTATTATTTTCCGTAACAACACGCTCAAGAGGGGATTCACCATTCTCATCGTACTCGGGCTGATGATGGCATTCGCTGATATGATCTGCTCTGGCCTGGTCAAACCTACAGTGGCAAGATGGAGACCCACTCAGGACCCTCAACTGATGTACCTCATCGATGTGGTTGATAATTACAGGGGTGGCAAATTCGGATTCTTCTCCGGACATGCCTGCAACTCCTTCTCTATGGCCATGTTCCTCAGCTGGTTGTTCAGATACGGCAAACTCACTGTCGTCCTCTTCCTTTGGTCGTCTATCACCACTTTCACTCGTCTTTATCTGGGCGTGCATTTCCTTGGCGACATCGTCGTGGGGTTGATCTGCGGATGCATCTTCGGCACGGTGTTTTATTTCTTGCTGAGTCGTTTGTTAAAGAATACCGATGAGGTCAAACTCATTTCGGTACAGTTCACTTCCACTGGATATCTCAAGTCTGACCTCAATATGTTTATGGCGGTCATCTTCTTTAATTATATATGTATTGCCATATTGGCCGTATATAATGGAATATCCTAAGGACATGCCCTGTTGTCATCTCGCTTTCGGCAAGTTCTTTTTTTTTATATATGAAGAAACAACATTAAAATGGAAATTATAAGGAATCGGTATTTTGGTGGCGAACGCCCTTTATTTGCTATTCACGATACTAAACTCGTAAATGTTACTATCACTGAAGGGGAATCGGGCATCAAGTGCTGCAAGAACATCGAGGCCGACAAATGCCGCTTTATTGGCAAGTACCCTTGGTGGCATGTTGATGGCTCGCTCATTACTGACTGCGTTTTCGAGGTGGGGGCACGTTCCGCTATATGGTATAGTTGCAACATGGTGATGCGCGACACGGTTATCCATGCGCCCAAACTGTTCAGGGAAATGAGAAACGTGGAATTGGAGAATGTCACATTCAACGACG
>ONPK01000159.1 GCA_900319675.1 uncultured Bacillota bacterium | reverse complement strand
TGATCTATTATAACCGTTTCTTATCCAAGGATCCCTGTATCAATTCTGGATTCCGGAATGTGTTTATATAGGCAACCATCCGGATACTTGGAATTAACGACATAGATGTCATAACTTGGCGGTCCCGGATTGAAGAACGTTCCATAGGCATCTACGATGTAAACTTCGCCATACATGTATTCTCTTTCATCCGTTTCCTCATTATAAACTGAGAATCTAACCTTCTGACCTACACTGAATCTTGGTCTTCCCGGTATTCCTCTGTTTTCTGATAAACTTTCCAGCATATTTTCTCCTTCCACCTGTCAGGTGGAGTCAGCCCATTGCCGGCTCCACCCCAATGTTTTTCTTATGCGATCTGGTTATATAAACCAGTATAGATCCCATAAAGCTGACAGATCTGAATACTGGTCAGTCCTGTCTTCAGATCATGACCGTCTACCGTTCCTGTCCATCCACCCAAAACTCTTCCTTCTTTAATGAAGACCACATAAGGAACATACATCTTATCAGTCTTCAGAAAGTCTCTGAAGTGTTCCAGGGTCAGATCATAGGTACTGTTCCCTTCGACTCTCTCTTCGCGGGCCACATCCACATAGTAGATATCTACCGCATCATTATTGTTGTAACTGACAGCCCCGAGAACCGGTTTGGCTGCCGTACAGTATGGACAGTCATTGAATCCATAGAACAGGATCACCTGATCATCATCCCAGTGATTCATGGCTTCATCAAAGCTTATTACCTCCCAGTTGACTGTATCATCGTAGCTGGGAAGTATCTTTGGCTCCTCCTGCTGCCTGGAATCATTGATTCCCAACAGGAAGCCGGCAATAAATGCCATGATCAGGATGACCGGTAAAAGAACGGTTTTTGTATTGACACTGTTACTCATAATCTTAATCCTCCATTTTCTGAATTCATAAGATTATAGAAGTCTTTACTGTGCTCTTGTCCAGTTTCTTTCAAACAGTTCCGGAATGGTCTCTTTAACGATGTTGTTGCTTTCGGCCTTAAGACCGTTGAAGTTCAGGACCAGATTCTTATTGACCTTGACGGCTGTGATCAGGTCTTCATCAATGAAGTTGTTATAGACCGCATTCAGCACTCTTCCGATGATCTCCTGTCTTGAAGCTTCAGGATATTCATTCAGGATCTTGGCAAATTCCTTTCTGACTATCGGCTCGGTAATGTAGATGTTGGCGATCTTCTTTTCCCGGTTGGTTTCCTTTAAGTCATGATTCTTCATTCTGAGTTTTGATTTGGTATCGAAGAACTCTTCAGCCATTATCTTTGCCCAGGTAGTTCTTCCATACTTGTTCTTATAGTCATAGTTCTTGATGACGATACCTTCACCTATCTTATCTTCCGGAACAAGATAATGGTTGTTCTTCATCACTTCGATCAGCTGTTCCTCGGTCGGGTCTTCAATGACTGCCAGATTTGGAATATAAGGCAGATCATATTCCTCCAGTAAGGGAACATATTCATCAAATGACAGATATCTTCCCCCTTTTTCATTTAATTCAAGGACATCAAAGATATAGAAGTGCTGCCAGGCGGTATCGTTGTAGTATTTGATGCTGTGAGGTATTAACCATTCGCAATAGATATAGTGATTTGGATGCTTAGCCAGATATTCCCTGACTCTTTCATCTCTAATGGCAGCGTTATAGAAACCGCCGTTATCACTTGTCAAAGTCAGATCTCTCTTTCTGCTTCCGGCATGAACGATACCGTCATCGCCAAGATACAGAACGCTGTTGGTTCCATCGATCTTTGGCTGGATATAACATTTTCCTTTTAAGATGCCTTCGACTTCATCCCTGCCAAGTTTTTCAATGTGCTGATAGCTTTTATACTGCATTGTCTTTCCCTCCTTCTTTTTGTAAGACAATCATACCTCTTTTCCTTACGTCCACTGTGTAAGGAAACGGACACTGTATGGCTACCTTATTATAGGAAGGCAAAGCCCTGAAATTGATAATTTTGGTAGGAACGGAAGGTAATGCTCCTTCGTCTTCCGGTTATCAGCCGGATGCTCTGCTTTTGAGCTACGCTCCTATGGTTGCAGAAGTGGGAATCGGACCCACCTTTGTACGGCTTATGAGGCCGCTCTGGAACCACTCCAGTCATTCTGCAATATTGGTACTGCCAGGGAGAGTTGAACTCCCATGCCGAGATTGAAATTCTCGTATCCTGCCGTTAGATGATGGCAGCATTTTTCATGGTGCGCGATACAGGACTTGAACCTGTAACCCCCTGATTAAGAGTCAGATGCTCTGCCAATTAAGCTAATCGCGCATCTGGTGCATTGGCCGGGATTCGGACCCGGGACTCCGAAATTAAAAGTTTCGTACTCTGCCTGCTGAGTTACCAACGCATTGGCCTCCCCACAAGGACTCGAACCTTGATCGCGGGTTTAGAAGACCCGTGTACTATCCCTTATACGATGGAGAGTTTTTCTGGTGGAACATATGGGATTTGAACCCATGACCTTCTGCTTGCAAAGCAGACACTCTTCCGCTGAGTTAATGCCCCGTTCTGGCACGCCCTATTGGAATCGAACCAATATCTTAAGTTTCGTAGACTCATATTCTGTCCGTTGAACTAAGGACGTATGGCGCTGACTGCAGGATTCGGACCTGCGGTACATTTCTGTACGGCGGTTTAGCAAACCGCTGGTTTAACCCTCTCACCCAAGTCAGCATTTTAATGGTGCCGCAAGAAGGAATTGAACCCTCATCTTCTGCTTACAAGGCAGACATAATAGCCGTTATACTATTGCGGCATTGGCAGTCCGTACGGGATTTGAACCCGTGTTCTCCACATTGACAGTGTGGTGAGATAAACCGCTACTCCAACGGACTATTTATTGGCTTCTTCCCACCGAGTTGCACGGTGATCTTCACAGTCAAAGTGTGATGTGCTCCTGTTTACACCAGGGAGAAATATTATGGAGTCCCATGTCGGAATCGAACCGACACCGTCAGTTTGGAAAACTGAAATACTAGCCGTTATACGAATGGAACATGGAGTGAGATACGGGAATTGAACCCGTCTATCCGCCTTGGCAAG
>ONPK01000097.1 GCA_900319675.1 uncultured Bacillota bacterium | reverse complement strand
TACCAGTTCCGTCTTTCCTTCCTCGTCATAGTACGGGAGGAAATACTTCAGGAAGTCGAGGATCTTCTCACCCATGATCCTGGACTGTTCAAATGAAAATACGTAATCATATACGCAGTCCTCATCCCCGCTGTGATTCTTCAGTTCCGGGATGTAAAACGGGTTAGGCAGACACCTGACATCAAATACCAGGTCGGCCTCATTAGGTATGCCATTACGGTAACCAAAGGAAACGATCTTGACAGTCAGGCCTTCCCAGTTGGATTCAATGAACATGTCTTCAACATATTCCCTTAACTGCCTGATGTTCAGATAGGTCGTATCTATCTCAATGTCAGCCTTTTCCTGAATGGGCTGACACATGCGGTATTCAGCATCAATGGCTTCTTCCAGAGACTTGTGGCTGTCGGCAAGCGGGTGTCTTCTTCTTGTCTGCTTATAGCGGTTCAGAATGACGTCCGGTTCCGTATAGATGAAGACCAGCTTATGTTCGATCCCGTTCTTGTCCAGTTCATCCAATTCACTCAGAAAGGTATCAAACTTGCGGCTGGAACGGCTGTCGATTACGATGGCCGTGTTCTTGGTCTGTCCTTCACTCTGCAGCTTGGCTACCGGCAGTAACAGCTGCGGCGGCAGATTATCAATGCAGAAATATCCGATGTCTTCCAGGGTATTACATACCGTGGACTTTCCGGATCCGGAAATGCCGGAAATGATCAGAAGACTCATGACTTACACCCCCTGACGGTTATCAATGTTGAGCATCTTTCTGAACTTCTGATGCTCATTTTCATCCTTGAATACTCTCCTTGGGATCACCAGACGGCACTTGTGGGATGTTATGAAGTACATGTTCTTGACTTCATCAACATGGATCTGTTCAGTAAGCTTTACCGAACCCTTGTCGCCGGCAGATTCCCATGTCAGATTCCTGGCATCAATGTTGATTTCAGTTTCAGCCAGATCCTTCTTTTCCAGAGACTTGCTGATCTCTCTCTTCATGAACCACTTTCTGATGAATACACCCATCTTGGTGAAAGCGAGAGTAAACAGTGCGATCATCAGCGAAGAAATGGTGGTTGCCAGTCTGGTGACATCCTTGGTATTGAAGTAAGAAACCAGTGAGATGACGCCCCATAAGGCGAACAAACCGGCTATTACCCTGTACATGTTGCGCAGAGACTTCGTCTCCGACTCAAAGGCCGGTGACTTAACTCTTTCAAACATGATGTATTCCAGTGTTTCTTCCTTTGTGTTTACATATTTAAGATTCATAACTGCCCATACCTTTCCATTACTTCCCTGCACATTTCGCCATATTCCCTTCTGACGCTTTCAGGACTGACTATTTCAATCTGGCTGCCGTACTTGAACAGCCAGGAATAAAATACCGGTGAACGCTGTACCCTGACGCTTATCTCAAAGTGGCTGTCATTCTCAGCGGTAACGATCATTGAATCGCCGAACTGATCAGACACCTCCTGGGCCAGTTTCTGCTCACATCTTAACTTTACGACCTCATCCTGCCCGCGGTACATCTCAAATACCCTGGAGACATAGTCACTGACGTCAAACGGTCTGAACTGATGATCAGTCTTCTCCGTTTCGATCCTTTCCATTCTGTCTACCCGGTAATGGGTAAAGTCATCATGACTTTCAGAATAACCTATCAGATAATATCTGTCCTGACTCCAGATCAGAGCATAGGGTATTGTGTGATACCTCTGTCCCTTTCTTCTGTAGGACTTTTCCCTTCTGATGTTACGGTCAAAGTAGGCAAACGAGATAGCCTCATGTTCATACAGTGCCTTCTGCAGGGCATCAATGTTATAGAGGATCTGTTCGTTGCCCGTCTTGTCATGACGGTAGGTCAGAGTTTTTTCAATGACCTTGCGCTCATGCTCATTGGTCATGGCCAACAGTTTCTTCAGGAGCTCATCGCTCTTGCGGTCAGTGATGAAGTTATTGGAGAGTACGGCATCAGCCAGCACCCGTAATTCACTGCCGTCAAGCTTGAGATCATCGTAGTAGTACCCGGAGTTTCTGCCGTCACGCACCGACTCGATCTGATAGCCGGCATTCTGCAGGCTTCTTATATCGCTGTAGATCGTCTTTCTTTCTGCATCCTCCCCCTGCTCATTGAGCATGGTAATGAGCTGTTCGCTGTTGAGGACGTGATCAGGATCAGTTTTGTCCTGCAGGATCTTGAGTAATTTGATAATGCGTGCCTTGCTCATGGGTTACCTCAAATATCATTTTAGTATATTTTACCCCTGCGTTGTACATAAACAGCACAAATTATCTTCCTTTATGTTCAGAAAATTACCCATATGTGCATTCAATTATATGTCCACGATATTGGACATATAACTTTGGCGGCAATGTTAGGATATAGCCGTAAGAAAAAGGAGTGATCAACATGACAGAAACACAGAAACTGACATTATCATACGGACTTACCTACGTTGCCCTTGGCCTGGCCATTAACGGCAGCTTCCCTCTTGCCCTGATATTCTTCATCATCTCAGATGCCATTTTAGTCATCAGGCTTCTCCAGCAGGAATCATATGGCAGCCTGGTGCCGGTCATCATCAGCGGAACACTGCAGGTGTCACTGCTAATTGCCGGCATGAACAGTCTGATGGAAATAGATACTACCCTGTTCATTGCCTCCGGATTGCTGGCAATTTACAATATACTGTTCAGCTATGTAATGAGCCTGCTGCCTCAGCAGGATAAAAACAGGATCATTCTGGGATGCGGAATCACCTTCACCGGCTTCGCAGCCCTCTTAATTGCCGGTGACTACATCATGAAGGCCTACGTTCCCTTCATCGACAGCGGCATACTGGCCGGCTTCTGGGCCTTATGCCTGTTAATGGGAGCCGGTATCCTGGTAACCGCCATGTTCTCCCTGCCCTACAGAGCCAGGATCATAATTGAACCGGCAGGGAAAAGTAAATTGTCCTGATCGAAGGATATCTAGTATAATAATCAGTAGGAAGGTACTGATTACTAATCATGAAGATCTTTATTGAAAACTACAAGAACATACGTAATGTTACCCTTGACGTTCCTGAAAGCAAGCGCATGATCCTTTTGGGCGCCAACGGTACGGGCAAGACCAATACTCTGGAAGCCATTTACTATGAGAAATGTAGTTTTTTAGATTGTGAAGACGAATACGCCGACAGGTTCCTGTTGTCACTTGACCACAAGAGCATGGATTACTATTATCCGAATGCAGATCTCATCAGAGAGCTTTTCTCCTTTGATGATGAAAAGGACCTGATCTCCGTTCTGATGGAATTTCTGGAAAAGTCATACGATAAGCTGAAGATGCCGTTAATGCGGAAGCTCATCAATGACGCTCTCGACGCCTTCAGATTTGCCCGCATCAATAAGAAGTTTGATCCAAGTCCGCTGGCAATCACAAGACTTGTCATACTCAACCGCATCTATGAAAAAGCCAGACAGCTTAACCAGAAGTACATCATCCTGATGGACACACCCGAGCTGTACGCTCATCCGCTGTTAATGGAAGAAATCTCCACTTCCCTGCTGAAACTGGAGCAGGCCGGATGTCTGGTAATCGTATCAACCCACAGTGAGCAGGTCATATCCCGACTGTTCACCAGATTCAATGAGATCGTCAGACTTTCCAAGAACGCTGAAGGCTTCATGGAAACCATGACCGTTGACATGGAGAAGGTTGAAAAGGACATCAATGCCTTCTATGAAGCTGATGAATATCTGACTCACAACTTTTCAAAGTCCTCACGCCCTGACTTCGGTCTGGTCAGGCTTCTGGAAAGAGACATCGAAGGCTACCTCATTACGGCCTTCAGGGACAGAATAATAAAGGCCTTCTTCTACAACACCATCGTATTAGGCGAAGGCGCCAGTGAAGACGTGCTGTTTGACTACATTGAAAACAAGGTCCACCCCAGCTGGGCAGCTGAGTACCGGGTAGGATTCATGAACTGCATGGGCAAGTCAACCATGCCTCTTTACTTCATTTTCCTCAACAACATCGGCGTAAAGACCTTTGTAATATATGACTACGACAACGATAACAATCCGGTGCACGTAGCTTACAGAGAGGCCTTCAACCGTTATTTCCATGACCACAAGGACATCTTCCGCTGTTATTATCTCAAACCTGATCTTGAGGGATTCCTCAACATCGGAGAAAGGGTTGAGTCAATAATCAAGCCGGTCAACATATACAACTATACATTCCTGCAGGATTCCCGCAGCAAGGGCATTAACCGCCTGCTTAACGTACTTAAGGAGAACATCATTTCTCTGAACAAGGAGACAGAATGAACATTAATGATTATCTGAGATGGCGCGGGGACATCCCCTTCAAGATGGCTCCCTTCAATGACGTTGACAACGCCATTCTTTCAATGTTTTCATACATAAACTGGACCGATATCGTCTATCCGGACTTCCCTGTCAAGGTTGAGGATGCCTGGAGAAGATACCTGATCCTTCATCCTGATACCGATCTCAACAAGGACAAGTTCAAGATGATGTCACTATGCGCAGCTTCTGACCGCTATGATGACTGCTGGCTGATGAATTATGAAAGAGAGGTCAACAAGGATCTTGAAACCATGTTCAGTGCCATTACCATCCGTCTTCCGGACCGCACCTACTTTGTTTCCTTTGAGGGAACCGAATCCAGCATTGTCGGCTGGAAGGAAGACTTCAACATGACCTACATGTTCCCGGTACCGGCCCAGACATCAGCCATGAACTATCTCAAGAGGACCTATGCCGGACGCTTCAGCCGATACCGTCTGGGCGGTCACTCCAAGGGCGGCAATCTGGCGATCTACGCAGCCGTAATGCTGGAGAAACCGGATCACATCATCAGCGTCTACAACAATGACGGTCCCGGTTTCACCAATGAATTTCTATCATCATATGAATATCAGCAGATCAAGCCGAAGATTGAAAGCCTGATCCCTCAGGCTTCTGTGATAGGTCAGCTGATGAATAACGACATCGATGAGAAGATCATCATGACCTCCACCAGAGACATGGCCTGGCAGCACAGCGTATTCTCCTGGGAAGTTGACGTTGACCACTTTCTGGAAGCCGACAAGGCCAGCAAGGAAGGTCTGTTCTTCCAGAGTGCTCTCAACCGCTGGAACAGCGAGATGTCCGTAGAGCAGAAGATGGTCTTCATGAACACCTTCTACGATACTTTAGTCGATCTGGGCATCAAGGATTCACGCGATCTTCTGGGCAAGAAGATGGCAGTGCTAAAAGCCTTCATGAACAAGGCTGCCCGCTTTGATGACTCTACCAGAAGAATAATACTGGACGTTATGAAGGCATTGTTCCAGAGCAACATCAGTGCCTTCTACAATACCTACCTGGATAAGGTAGTAAAGAGATATGAAAGGAAACAGGATCAATGAGAATACTGGTTTCAAACGATGACGGTATCCACGCCGGCATAAAGTCGCTGGTCAAGGCACTGGCTCCCTTAGGAGAGATATACGTAGCAGCCCCGGCCGTTGAACAGACAGCCAAGGGCCACAGCATTACCATTCACCAGGAACTGAAGGTTCAGGAGATCAGTTACAGCCATGCGGTAAAGGCCTATAAGATTTGGGGTACTCCCAAGGACTGTGTCGACCTGGCGCTTTCCGCCCTGCTGGACTTTACGCCTGATCTGATCGTCACCGGCATCAACCGTGGCTCCAACATCTGTAACGACTGCGTATCCAGCGGAACCATCGGCGGGGCTACGGCAGGTTTTCTCAGAGGAATTCCTTCCATCGCCTATTCCCTTGAT
>ONPK01000105.1 GCA_900319675.1 uncultured Bacillota bacterium | reverse complement strand
ACCTGCAGTGACTAAAGATAGAAATGAATATTTATGAAATTTATACAAAAAATACTTGACATAACTGTTAAAAACAAATAATATTCATATGTTGTACTATATCTAGTCGACGATATAAAATATAATAAGGAGGTGCTCCTGTGGGACCAACGACGATTATAGTGTTTGCACTTATAGTGATCGTAGTCGCTGTTGTTGCCTGGTTCCTTGGAATTGCTTATCGCAAGAATATTGCAGAAGCAAAGATAGGTAAGGCAGAAGACAAGGCTAAGAGTATTATAGATGATGCACTTAAGTCCGCTGAAGAAAAGAAGAGAGAAGTTCTTCTTACCGCAAAGGAGGAGGCCCTTAAAACCAAGAACGATATCGAGAAGGAAGTTAAGGACCGCCGAAATGAGATTCAGCGAATGGAGAAGAGGGTTCTGTCACGAGAGGAAAACCTTGACAAGAAGACTACCACACTTGAGAGAAGAGAACAGTCACTCTCTCATAAGGAAGAGAATCTTGCCAGGAAACAAGCCGAAGTTGACGAACTTTCGAATAAGCGTTTACAGGAACTGGAAAGAATATCCGGACTCACCTCTGAACAAGCAAAGGAATTTTTACTTAGAACTGTCGAAGATGATGTAAAACATGAAACGGCAGTTATGATCAAAGAACTGGAAACAAGAGCAAAAGAAGAAGCCGACAAAAAAGCAAAAAGTTACGTAGTATCTGCAATTCAGAAATGCGCTGCAGATGTTGTATCAGAATCCACTATTTCTCTGGTACAGCTTCCTAGCGACGAAATGAAAGGACGAATCATAGGTAGAGAGGGTAGAAATATCAGAACCCTTGAAACTCTTACAGGTGTTGATCTTATCATTGATGATACACCTGAGGCAGTAGTTTTATCCTGCTTCGATCCTATCAGAAGAGAAGTTGCAAGGATAGCACTTGAAAAACTCATAGTTGATGGACGTATACATCCGGCCAGAATTGAAGAGATGGTCGAGAAGGCCAGAAAAGAAGTTGAAACTAAGATTAAAGAGGAAGGTGAGAATGCAGCACTTGAGTGTGGCGTTCATGGACTTCATCCTGAACTTATAAAGCTTCTTGGTCGTATGAAATACAGAACAAGCTATGGTCAGAATGTTCTTAAACATTCTGTAGAAGTATCCCAGCTTTGTGGTATTATAGCCGGAGAGATTGGGGAAGACGTTAAAATGGCTAAGAGAGCCGGACTTTTGCACGATATCGGAAAATCAGTTGATCATGAATTAGAAGGATCACATGTTACAATAGGTGTTGACCTTTGTCGAAAGTACAAAGAATCTGCAATTGTTGTTAATTCAGTTGCATCACATCATGGTGATACAGATCCTGAAAGTCTTATAGCTTGTATCGTTCAGGCTGCTGATACAATTTCAGCTGCCAGACCTGGTGCAAGATATGAATCTCTGGAAAACTATGTAAACAGACTTGAGGAACTCGAAAAGATCGCCAATGGCTTTGAAGGCATTGAAAAGAGCTATGCCATCCAGGCTGGCCGTGAGATCCGTGTCATGGTAATGCCTGACAAGATCGACGACGTCAACTGCTACAGACTTGCCAGAGAGATCAAGGACAAGATCGAAAGCGAATTAACTTACCCTGGACAGATCAAGGTTACAGTTATCAGAGAAACAAGAGCCAGCGAAACGGCCAAGTAACATGAAGGTACTTTTTGTTGGTGATGTAGTTGGAAAATCAGGAAGAAATGCTCTCTTTGAGCATCTTCCTTTTTTAAAAGAAAAATACAATTATGATCTGTTAATTGTAAATGGGGAAAACAGTGCTCATGGCAAGGGAATCACCCGCAAGATCTATGACAGCTTCGTTAATGCCGGAGCTGACTGCGTAACCATGGGAAATCACACTTTTTCCAAGGATAACATCTTCACGTTTATAGAGAACGCCGACAGGATGATCAGACCGGCAAACATGAGCCCGACGGAATATGGTAAGCCGGTCAGGATCATTGAATTTGCAGGTAAGAAGATCGGCATATTCAATGTCTACGGCAGCGTATACATGGACAACGTTACCGATAACCCGTTCAAGACAATGGAACGCCTCATCGAGGAATATCCCTGTGACATCAGAATAGTTGACTTCCATGGGGAGGCAACAAGCGAGAAGTATGCCTTCATGCACTACTTCTGTCAGAAGGTACAGATGATCGTCGGTACCCATACGCACATCCAGACGGCTGATGAAGCCATCTTTGGCAGATGTGCCTTCATATGTGACGTCGGCATGACCGGGCCGTATGACTCGGTATTAGGCCGTGACAAGTATGAAGTAATCAACATGTTCTACAACGAAGAGCCCAGCAGATATACCATTTCCGACAATCCGGGAATGCTCAGCGCAGTCGTCGTAGACATTGACCTTGACAGTGAAAGTGCTGTCAGCATAGAGAGAATTCAATTAAAACCATAATATTGAAAAATAACATCATTATGTTATAATGATTTACGTCAAGGAAAAGGAGTTGAGAATAAAATGCCAGTAGAAGTAAATAAAGAGGTTTGCATCGGCTGCGGAGCTTGTGTCGGTGTATGTCCAGTTGGAGCTATCCAGTTAGGCGAAGACGGCTTAGCTGAAAGCGATCCAGAAGTTTGTATCGACTGCGGCGCTTGCATGGACACCTGCCCAATGGGTGCTATTAGCGAAAAAGAATAGACCAAGCTCAACCGCTTGGTTTTTTGTGGTATGAGATATGAGTAATTACAGCTTACCTGATTTAAATAAGGCGCGTTTCCGCAGTTTCGGATACAGGGCAGACATCATCAGAGATGCCCTGAAAATGGATGAGACAAAGAGCCATCTCGGAGATGGTCTTTTCTATCATGTGATAACATACGGCTGCCAGGCCAATGTCAGAGACGGGGAAGTCATTTCCGGAATCCTGGAGATGATGGGATACAGTCATACTGAACTGCTTGAGCAGGCAGACATCATCATTCTGAACACCTGTGCGATCAGAGACAACGCCGAAAAGAGAGTAATAGGAGAAATAGGTTTCCTGCAGAACTACAAGCGCATCAAGCCTTCTTTGATATTGGGCTTATGCGGTTGCATGGCGCAGGAGGATGTTGTAGTTAAGCATATTATTGATAAATTCCCGAGTGTTCAGCTGGTGTTCGGCACCCATAATCTCTATGAGCTGCCACAGCTGATTGAAAACATCATCGTTAATAACGAGAGAAGCATCAAGGTATATTCCCAGCAGGGAAACATCTACGAAGGACTGCCTTCAGTCAGGACATCGGCCTTCAAGGCCAGCATCAACATCATGGACGGCTGTGACAAGTTCTGTACCTACTGCATCGTGCCTTATACCAGAGGCCAGCAGAGAAGCAGACTGCTTGACGATGTCATTGCTGAAGCCAGAGATCTGGTAAACAGAGGCTACAAGGAGATCATGTTGCTGGGACAGAACGTCAATGCGTACGGCAAGGATCTGGATAAGGAAAACGGGGACTTTGCCAGACTGCTGAATGAAGTGGCTGCCACGGGCATCGACAGAATAAGATTCATGACATCTCACCCCTGGGACTTCACTGATGAGATGATCGATGCCATTGCCAATAACGACAACATAATGCCGTTTGTTCATCTGCCTTTACAGTCCGGTAGCAATGAGATCCTCAAGAAGATGGGCCGCAGATATACCAATGATGAATACATTGCTCTGTTTGACAAGCTGAAAAGCAGAGTCAGGGACATTGCAATATCTACTGACATAATCGTCGGTTTCCCCAATGAGACCGATGCTGATTTTGAAGATACATTGAGAATAGTTGAATACTGCAAGTACGACAATGCCTATTCCTTCATCTTCTCCCCGCGTCCGGGTACCCCGGCCAGCAAAATGGAAGATGCCATTGACATGGAAGTAAAGAAGGAAAGACTGCAGAGACTGAATGCCAGACTTGCCTACTATTCCAAGATGAATAATCTGAAGTGGGAAAACAAGGTCGTAAAGGTCCTTGTTGACGGTCCATCAAAGAATAATCCAAGCGTTTATGCGGGTTATACCCCACAGTCCAAGCTCATCAATTTCACTCTGAAAGAGGGTAACATTGGTGATATAATAGATGTAAGGGTTACTGAGGGCAGAAAGAATTCCCTCAACGGTGAACAGGAATAAGAAAGAGGAAATATGAGTAATATCAGAATTGTTGCCTTAGGCGGTTTGGATGAAAGCGGCAAGAATCTGTACTGCATTGAAATTGACGATAACATCATCATTGTCAATGCGGGCCTGAAATTCCCTGATGAAAACCAGTACGGTGTAGAATACATAGTCCCTAAGTTTGATTATCTGGAAGAAAACAGATCCAAAATAAGGGGACTTGTTCTGACGCATGCTCATGATGACATGATGAATGGACTGCCACAGCTGTTAAGAACCATTGACGTTGACGTCTGGGGACCACAGCTGTGTTACAGCGTGCTCAGACATAACATGAAGACCGAAGAATACAATAAGGTACGCTTCCATGTGCTGCCGAGATATGGCGAAGCAGACATTAACGGCATTAAGATAACTACATTCGGACTTACACACGCAACGGCTGATGCCATCGGCATCTCAATAGATACATCAGAAGGCCAGATCGTCATCTGCGAGCAGTTCGTAATTGACTTCGACATGCATGACAAGGCCTTTGACTGCGACCTCAGCGCGATTGCCGAAATCGGCAAGAAGGGTGTGCTGGCTCTGTTGCTAGAGTCATCATATGCCGACAGCAATGAGTTCACGGCTCCAAAGCACCGCATATCTTCTCTGGTAAGACCTTACTTTGAGGATGCCAAGGGAAGGATCATCATCACGGTTTACAGCCAGAACTATTTCCGCGTTAAGGAAATACTGGCTCTGGCCAAGGAGTTCAAGAGAAGCGTCTACTTCTTCAACGAACACCTGAGACAGAGAATTCAGGATCTGGAGGATCTCGGCTACTACAGAATGCCCAGAAACCTTGAAGTAAAGCGTGAAGACTTCAGCAATGACATGGAAAACGTAGTCATCATCGTCAATGGCAGCGGACATAAGATCTTCACTCTGATGAACCGCATCGCCACCGGTGAGGACAGCACCATAGAACTAAGAGATACCGATACGGTCATCATTGC
>ONPK01000098.1 GCA_900319675.1 uncultured Bacillota bacterium | reverse complement strand
ATTCTTCGTGATAGAACAGGCTCAGACATAACAGTCCTGCCGCAACTGAGATCAGCACGATGACCGGCCATTCGGTTTCTGCCCTGATTATCAGGAAAATGGACAGGGCAATGGAGAAGATGATCAGCCAGATCATCGGCATCGTGTTATGGATCTGCGCTTTGACGTCAATGAACAGGAATACGACAGTTAACAGTAATGCTCCGAAGCAAACGATCGGAATCACGAACTTGTACCATCCGGTCTGAACCAGGCACAGGTCGATCAGCCAGAGTAATACCACGGCATGGAAGATGACCTTTACGGTCTGCGAAATGGCATTGAACTCAAAGCGGTCCGGTGAGAAGAAGATGTTCCAGGCCGTAATGATCGACCATACGACTACCGCACTCCAGAACTTCCCGCCGGTCAGATAGTTGGTGATCAGACATACCAGTGCAGCCGCAATGAAAACATATCTGGCGATGTTTCTAACCGTCTGATATACCCTTATCTGCCTGTCGATGTGCGGGTAGACTTCCTTAACGACCATATAAAGCACTTCCTGTTACTTCCACGTCAATGCCATCCTCCGTCAACAGTTCATACAGCTTTTCCTCGAAGGTCGGATCAGCCGTGGACTTGGTAATGGAGAATACCATTCTGTCATTGTATGTGATCAGTCCGCAGTTTGCCCTGCAGACCGTACTTGAGCCCAATATGAAATCATATTTCTCTACATATTCATGCAGAGCTTCCGGCGTCTTCATGACACCGAGATTTGAAAGATAGTTGGAGAATATCTTGTCTCCCAGAAAGCCGTAAACCATCTTGACGACCGGTCTTTTGATGACGATCGGCACGTACTTGACGGACTGAACCAGCTTGATGGTAGTAGACATCATCTTGCTCATTTCCTCTTTTGAGGATTTTTCCTCCATCTGTCTGGAGATGTCGGGAATCATGTCGTCAGCGTTGGTTCCGATCTTATCGGTCGTCATGTCGCAGCTGAAATACATGGAATAGTTACGCATTGTCCTTGAACCGTTGAACTTGCGCATGTTCACCGGTATCTGCATTCTTATCTCACCGCTGTGAGCTTCCGTAGCGAACTTCTGAGCCATGAACATTCTTGACAGTAAGAAGGCTGATACCTTGGCATTATGAGCGTGGGCCACCTCAACGACCTTCTTCGCGTCCATCTCAAAATGCAGGACGCGGGCCGGGATGATGTTGGCGATCCTGCCGCTCATCTGCAGAGCCTTTCTGCCCATGAAGCCAGAGGCTCCCTTGTAAAGATCTGCCTTGGCGAATTCATTGCTCATCTCACTTTCGTGAGGTGTTTCACTGATGTCCCACACCGTGGCTTCACACGGTATGTCATGTCCCTGCAAGCGCAGGTATTCACCCACAAGGGTATTCAGGAAGACGCTGCCGCCATAGCCGTCAGTCAGTACATGGAAATATTCAATGCTGATCCTGTTTTGATAATACAGAACGCGGAAGGACTGAATGCGCATGGATGAGATCGGTTTTAGCGGCATGATCTTCTCTTCTTCAATTGAGAAGCGTTTCTTGGTTGAATCCAGATAATGCCAGAAGACGCCGGCCTTGATCACCGTCGCAAAGCTCGGGAATCTCTTGATGGTAAAGGTAAGTGCCATCTGCAGTAACTGCGGAACTACTTCTTCCTTCATGTAGGCAGACAGTCTGAACATCGGCATCTGGCCGAAACGCATGGACAGCGGATAGATGATGGCTGCGTTATCAAGTGGAAACCAGGTACTTGCCGGGTGAGCATAAAAACCTCCCAGATTGGAAGGTTCTAGTCTGCTTAAGGCATCCTCAAAGGATACGCCGTTATCCAGGTAGTATTCGATCGCATCGTTGAAGTCACTCACCAGTATGTCGTGCTGCTTGCGTGACAGATTCAGATGCAGGTCAACGTCCTTAAGAAACTCGCCGTATCTTTCGAGCTGATCTTCTGATAGCCTTTCAGCTATCGTTTCTCTGACTGCTGTCCTTTTCTTAGTCAATTTCTAATGACCTCTGCTCCTTGGTATCATGGCTGCTCCGAGAATGCCAGGTTCCTCGAGTTCTGCTCTGAAGAACTGCGTATCATGGAGAGCTTCATGAGTAATTTCCTTATATTTTTCGATCATTGGCTCCATGAAGTAATCTGCTGAAGCCATTAAGCCGCCGCCTAATACGAAACAATCCGGGTCAACTGCCGCTGCCAGGGTGGCAAACAGCTGTGCCAGGTCACCAATAGCCTGATCAGCGATCATCTTGGCCTTTTCATTGCCTTCGGTTGCCAGCTGGAATACGTCACCGGCATGTCTTACGGCACCTTCGCCTAACAGTGCCTTTACCTTTCTGGTAATGGCCGTACCGCTGGCTTCGTTTTCAACGGCACCTACTGCCAGGTAGTTGATCTTCTCACGGTTTCTGTCAATGATGATGTTGGCTATTTCACCGGTAAAGCCATGCTTGCCGGAAACACACTTGCCGTCGATCACCAGGCCGCCGCCAATGCCTGTTGATAATGTAACATAATAAACGATTGGCATTCCCTTGCCGGCACCTAACAGTGCTTCAGCCAGACCGGCAACGTTTGCATCATTATCGATGTATGACGGGATGCCAAGTGCATCCGTCATTGCCTGGGCAAACGGGAAATCCTTGAATCCCGGCAGATTGGTATCCAGCATCATTGAACCGGTAACCTGGTTACATGGGCCTGGGACACCGGCGCCTACACCGGCACATTCCTGCCAGCCGGGCAGCTGCTTGATCAGGTCGATCATGTTGTTGAAGACCTTCTCTCTGCCTTCCTTGGCATATGAAGGGCTCTTTAACTGCGCTAGGATCTCGCCGTCTTCAGTAACTACGGCAACACGGACGTTAGTTCCGCCTAAGTCAATACCAATGTACTTTTTCATTTTCTATTATCTCCTGTATCCTTACCTATTTATTTTATAACAAATCATCTGTTCTGTTAATTGAATCTTCCCTGCTGAAGCCGTCCGGATAACGTTTTTTCAGTTTCTCGATGTTCATGGTCATGATCGTTTCCAAATCATAGCCCAGTACCTGAGCCGTCTCGGCCACATACCAGCAGATGTCCCCCAGTTCCTTAGCCAGTGCCTCCTTATCCAGCGGATGGCCCTGGGCCAGATGCTTCTTGACGATGTCAATGGCTTCGCCGGATTCCCCGCATAGGCCCATTACGCCGTTTATCAGCACATCCCTTTCACTTAATTCGGGATTGAGTGTCTTCATTGCCAGCTTCTGATATTCGTTGATCTTCATGATGTCCGTCCTCGCTTAATGACATTATATCATTCAACTGTGAAAAAAAGGTTCCGAAGAACCTTTTCCTAAATCATTTCAATCTTTCCTTCAGCCGTCCTTCTGAACTGCTTCATGAACTTCCAGGCCCTGCGGCAGGTGAACGGTCTGATCTCATGCTGATGATTGCTGATGGAGCATAATTCGGTGTAGACGTTGCCGTCCTCGCTTTCAAAGCGCCTGATGTTGGTAACGCTGTTTGGATAATCCGGATCATGCAGAATCTCATCATGCTCACCCCTGACACCATAAACAGGATCCTCCCACTGTGCCTTATTTTCAAAGGTGCAGTTGTAGGCTTTCTTAACCTTATTGATCCTGAACAGGTTGACCATGCGGTTGACGCACTTCGGTTCCTGACACGGAAGTTCAGCCAGAGGTGAATTCTCACCGCCGTTATAGAATACCGGTACCATGACACTGTCATTGACTCTGAAGCTCTTGGAGAACTGAGTGTTCTCGCCTACGTCTACCGTGGCATCCATCGGAGCGATGGCTGCGACACGTTCCGGGTATTCCTGATAGAAGTCCCAGGACTTGATGCCGCCCATGGAGAAGCCCGTTGCGTAGATCCTTTCCGGATCAATCGCGTATCTTTCGATCAGGCTGTCTACTATCTCGATCGTTTCGGTTGCGGTAACGTTCAGATGCATTTCAACGGCGCATAATACGAAGCCGTTTTCGCTGGCGATCTGCGGCCACTCACCGATGGCAGCCGTAGCTACTGCAGTATCACCGCCGCCATGGAAGCACAGTACCAGCGGTACGGGATTCGTTATGTCGTCAAGGTCCAGATTCTCATTGTAGAACAGGACATAGCCTGCCTCATGGGTTTCGGTTCCTGCAGGATAGTGACGGTTATCAGCAGAGGTATGAACAGCCATTCTCTCCGGCTTCATGACGATGCCTTCCTTGCGGAAGTTGACGCTCTTTCTGATCTTTCCGGCCCATCTCTTGTAGTCACCCAGATAGTCGTCATACTGTCTGATGACATCCAGTTCATCACAGACGGCAACACGGTTGTTGCTGGTACGGAATGCCTCATTGATTTCAGCACTGTTTCCGATAGATACGATGCTGATGTCCTCAACCTCAACCTCCGGAACAACGCTCAGGTTCATTAATGTCACACCGGTCATGGTGATGTCGGCAAAGCCCAGATCACCCATTGATGACTTGCCGCTGACTTCTTTCATGTAATATCTGGCCAGATAGTCAGCTCCCTTGCCCTCACCATAGACGTAGCAGGCAACCGGTGAACCGAAGATGAAGTATTCAGGTACCGGATCCCAGTTTGGATTCTGTCTCATTCTTTCGGCAAACGGTCCTCTTAAGACCTTGTCATCGTACAGCATGCCGTGGGCAAAGCCTTCCTGCTTGATCTTGGTCTTGGAAATGACCTTCTCATACAGACCCGGCTCCTCTTTGTCCCATTCTGTCAGCGGGTTGACGTAAACCACTGAACCGCCGTTTTCCTGAGCGATGAGAGCCAGCTTCGTTTTTTCGGCATGTTCGGCAGCTTCTTCTTCCGTAAATCTGCCCTTGCCGAATACCAGCAATAACGGTGCTGAATAACCGTAGTTGATTATGTCTGATTCCATCTTATCCAGTGGCTGATATACAAGTACGTCATGTCCGTCAATGACGATGGTGCTGACGTATCCGCCATTGGCCATTTTTCTGGTTTCAATGCTTCTGATAGCTGTCATATTGTTAATTCTCCCTTGTTCCCTATCATTCTAGCTGATAATCACAGGCATATCTTTAAATTACAAATTCAGCAGTTATAAAAAAGTAAAAATCTGCCGGGTGGCAGATTTCTATGCTAACTTTTCGTTTATTTCGCTGCGTAAGCCAAACAGAACGAACATCGTGATGATGGCGCATACCAGTAAGGCAAGACCGAATACCAGCAATATGGTTGCCATGGCCTCAATGCTCAGGACATCCTTCATGATGGCCATTATCTCTAAGGCAACATATGAGACGATGTTGATCCACTTCAGGATCCTGATGGTATCAGCGCGTGATGAGCCATGATCTGCGGCGATCCTTTCGATAACGCCGAAGAAGATGAACATGAATACGGCTTCGACAACACCAACGACAGTCTTGATTACCCAGATGTCAACGTCCGGCTTGATAAAATCCAGAATCCAGAACACTGCCTTGACGACAGCCAGCACCAGGGATACGACCTTCAGATA
>ONPK01000099.1 GCA_900319675.1 uncultured Bacillota bacterium | reverse complement strand
GTGGCATCGATTGCCTTGAATGTGTACTTGCCCTTTGTTCCTTCTACTTCTCTTTCCTTTAAGTCACAGGCAACGACTTCATGTCCCTGCTTAATCAGTTCCTTGAGAATGTCTGCACCTAAGTTTCCAAATGCACCTGCTAATAATACCTTCATTTTATAATCCCCCTATTTACCGCCTTTTTCCTTGGCGCGCTTGTCATTAATGATATCCATGTGTTCAGCCGTGATGACTGTTACACCGTTTTCCTTTGCCCAGGCAACACAGCCCTTGAGTGCCGTTGGCAGGAAGATTCTAGGAACCTTTACCAGCTTGGCACATGCCTCATCAGTAAACTGGATCTCCGGGTCAATTCTCTTGGCTGCGTACTGTACGCTGCTCAAACTTGTCTCCCTTATCGGCAATAATTCACCGATTGGCTTGTTGAATACTGATGATCTGGTGTACCAGAAGTTCTTTGAATCACGGTAGCCGTAGTCTACAGGTACCGGTGGGAAGTCGTTCTTGGTTACGCCGTTTACGATGGCGTTGTAATACTTCTCCTTCATCAGGATCTTGTTGACCTTCAGAATGAAGTGTGCACCATATGGTGTTGTAATACCATTGAAGTCATGATACTTCTCGAGTTCGTAATGGTCCTGGCCTTCTTCCAGAGGCTTTGTTCCTTCACAGTTTTCCAGTGAATCGACCCATTCACACTCGAATACCTGGAAACACTCTTTGATTACCTTTGGATATGTTCCCTTTGGATCAGCTTCAGCACATAATCCGTCTTCCAGTGTATAGATGCAGTTCTTCATCTTCTGTTCCGTAGTATCGCCAGGGAATCCTAATGCAACAGCCTGCTTGAAGAGCTTTCTATCGTCATAGATGAAGTTGAGAGCGCATTTCTTACGCTTGATGATGTTCTGTGCTGTATTTGAAGAGTTACGGCATTCCAGTAACATGGCATAATAATCCTTGCCTGCAACGTAATACGGCTGAACAAGTGAATATGCTCCGCAGTTTGTCTGTCCGTTGTCTGCCAGAGTACTGATGATTACCGTTGGCATCGGGAAGAATGCCGATGTCTGGTAAAAGTTATCTACTATTCTTAAATCCTTAAAACTACTCATAGAAGAGTACCCCCTATTTTGTCTATTTTATTATACAACGTTATGGACATCTTGTTGACACAAAGCAAGTTAAGAAGATATTGCAAAAAAATAAGAACATGATAAAATATGAATAGAAAGAAGATGGTGCTTATGTATCAATGGATAAAAGGAAACGTTTATAAACTGATAGCTACCCTTTCTGATACCTGCATAACGCTGAACAACAGTGCAGCGAATCACTTTGCGGATGTCAGATGGTGTCTGATAGGCATAGACAGCGATGAACTTAAGCTGGCGATCAAGCCCGTCAGCAAGACTGATATCGATCTTCATCTCTACTCTATGGAAGATCTGCACAAGATCTCCATGGGAAACGGCTATGCCCGCATCAGCAACAAGTCCCTCATGCAGTCGGTTGCTGAATTAAGAGGAGCGCCCTTGCTCAACGACAAGTGCAGCTGTGAATGGGACGAAAAGAACAACATGCTGGTAATTAATCTGGCGGTTCAGGGAGGTATGTAATTATGGTAATATTCTGGCTAATAGTCGCCATAGCTAGCATCGTAATAGAAATAATCACTCTGGGAAACCTGATCTGCATCTGGTTTGCCATCGGAGCACTTGTTTCTGCGATCCTGGCCTGGCTCAAGGTCTACACGGCAATTCAGTACATCGTGTTCTTCGTGGCATCAATACTGGCAATGCTGATCATCAGACCTCTTGCCGCTGAATATCTCAGAGGCAATACCGTTCCTACCAACGCCGACAGACTGATTGGAAAGACCGGTGTAGTTACCAGGGACATCACTTCAGATTCCTGGGGCGAAGTTCTGGTAATGGGCGTAAGATGGAGCGCCATCAGTGTTGACAACACTGCCATTAAAACGGATACTAAAGTAAAGATCATGGCAATTGACGGAGTCAAGCTCATGGTCACACCAGTAGAATAACGGAGGTAAAAAACATGCCATATAACTACTTGATTTTTGCATTAATATTCATTCTCATTGCAGGCATTCTGGCCTACACGATCAGAATCGTTCCACAGGCAGAAGCCTATGTCATTGAAAGACTCGGCGCCTATAACGATACCTGGACAACCGGCGTACACTTCGTAATGCCGTTCATCGACAGGATCGCCAACAAGGTAACCCTGAAGGAAATCGTAAAGGACTTCGATCCGCAGCCTGTTATCACCAAGGATAACGTAACGATGCAGATCGATACCATCGTATACTTCCAGATCACAGACCCGAAGCTGTACACATATGGTGTCGTAGGTCCTATCTCAGCCATTGAGAACCTGACAGCTACCACCCTGCGTAACATCATCGGTGACCTGGAACTTGATGAAACCCTGACTTCAAGAGACATCATCAATACTCAGATGCGTTCAATTCTTGACGAAGCCACCGACCCATGGGGCATCAAGATCAACCGTGTTGAAGTAAAGAACATCATTCCGCCAAAGGACATTCAGGAAGCCATGGAAAAGCAGATGCGTGCTGAACGTGAAAGACGTGAAGCCATCCTGAAGGCTGAAGGTGAAAAGAAGAGCGCAATCCTGATTGCCGAAGGTGAAAAGGAATCAACAGTCCTCAGAGCAGAAGCCAAGAAAGCTGCCATGATTGCCGAAGCTGAAGGTAAGGCAAGAGCCTTACAGGCAGTATATGAAGCAGAGGCCAGAGGTATTGAATTAATCAACAATTCAAATCCTTCCAAGGAATACCTCTCAATCAAGTCACTTGAAACCTATGAGAAGATGGCTAACGGCCAGGCAACCAAGATCGTCGTTCCAAGTGAAATGCAGTCAGTTGCTTCATTACTGACAGCCGCGAAGGAAATCGTTGAGAAGAAATAAAAAATAATGAAATCCAGCTCAGGCTGGATTTTTTCATTTAGCGCTTATGGTATAATCAAGGTGAAGAATACAACGGAGGTATAATATGAAACTATTTCGCTGTAAAGTTGAAAACCCTTTGGGAATCCATGCAAGACCTGCTGCTCTTCTTGCACAGCTGTGCGTAGGCATCAGGAGCACTGTTACCATAAAATGCAACGGCAAGGAAGCCAACGGCAATAACGTCCTGCAGATACTGGCGCTGAAGGCCAGTAAGGGTGACATTCTTGAAATAACCGTTGAGGGTGACAATGAAGCTGAAGATGTCGAAAAGGTCAAGGAACTGATGAGGGCTGACTTCGTTGCTGAAAGTGCACCAAAGATCCTTAAGATCGCCTTCTATGGTACCAAGGACTATGACAGAATGTTCTTTACCGAATTGACCAAGGATAAGGGTCCAGGAACTTATAACTGTGAAATTACCTATCTTGAATCAAGACTAACTGAGGAAACCGTTTCTCTTGCCAAGGAATTTGATGCCGTATGCATCTTCGTAAACGACGAGGCACCGAGAAGCGTAGTTCAGAAGCTGCATGAAGAAGGCGTATCACTGATCTTGTTACGCTGTGCCGGATTCAATAACGTTGACCTTGTAGCCTGCAAGGAATATGGCATCAAGGTAGCCAGAGTACCGGCCTATTCACCATACGCCGTTGCCGAACACGCCATGGCCATCATTCAGGAGGCCAACAGAAGACTGCACAGAGCAGACCGCAAGGTGCGTGAGAACAACTTCGCCCTTTCAGGTTTGCTTGGCGTTGACCTCCATAACAAGACCTGCGGTGTCATGGGTACCGGCAAGATCGGCGAATGCTTCGCCAGAATCGCCAAGGGATATGGTATGAAGGTCATCGGCTGGGATGCCTACCCTAACCAGAGACTGGTAGATGAAGGACTGCTCACCTATGTTACCAAGGATGAACTGCTGGAAAAGTCAGACCTGATTTCCCTGCACGCCCCACTCATCATGGGCGAAAACGGCACATACCACCTCATCAACAGAGAAACCATTGCCAAGATGAAGGATACGGTAATGCTGGTAAATACTGCCAGAGGACCGTTAATTGATGCCGAAGCTCTTATTGAAGCCCTGAAGAAGGGAAAATTCCACGCCGTAGCCCTGGACGTATATGAAGGCGAAGACGAAAACGTCTATACCGACAGATCTGATGACGTCCTGGCACATTCAATCACAGCCCGTCTGCAGATGTTCCCGCAGCTGGTGCTGACTTCTCATCAGGCATTCTTCACCAGAGAAGCCATGCAGGCCATTGCCGTAACCACCATGGAAAATGCCCGCAACTTCAATGAAGGCCATGATTTGGGAAGTGCTGAATGCAAAGCGTAACTTTTCTGGTCATAGCCATATGCATCGGCATATGTGCCTACATCAACACCAGCAATGACAAGTTCTATGCCTCAATAAAAGCCGGGGCTCTGTATCCGCCTAAGGTAAAGAGCGGTGAATACTGGAGGCTTATCGCCTCAGGCTTCGTTCACATCAATCTGTATCACCTGCTGGTAAACGTATATGCCCTGTACAACATGCGCTGGCTGGAAGGCTATCTGGGTTCTTTCAGATACACCCTGGTGCTATTAGCGGCAATATTAGGCGGTTCACTTGTCACATATAAGTTTGGCCGTAAAAATGCCGTAACCGTGGGCATATCCGGTGGAATATACGGACTCATGGCCATATACATCGTACTCTTGCTGAAGATTCCTTACATTCAGCTGAGTGACATAATACAGATGTTCCTGCCAACGATACTGGTAAACTTCATGCCCAACATATCCGTTACCGGACATCTGGGAGGATTTGTTGCCGGCATCATAATGGCATTCATATTAGGCATTATTTAGATATTAAGGGAATGGACATCCATTCCCTTTTTTGTAAAGTTTTCATCGTTAACAAAAATTTTTTGAAAAATATTCACACCGTTATTGACAGTGTTTTTTGGCAGATTTATACTTTACTAGTATTAGTTTGTACGGCCGTACGAAAATAATGTTCACGTATAATGAACTGCGTGAAGGTGCTTTTAAAGCCCTTCTAAACGACGACATCTGCGGATGTTCTTTTTTTATTTTCGGAGGTTTGTATGTGTAAATTCATCTTTGTTACAGGAGGTGTTGTCTCGGGTTTAGGCAAGGGCATTACTGCCGCTTCCCTTGGCCGTCTTCTGAAAGCCCGAGGCCTTAAAGTCGCCTCTCAGAAACTTGATCCCTACATCAATGTTGACCCGGGAACCATGTCGCCTTACCAGCATGGCGAAGTGTTCGTTACCGAAGACGGTGCTGAAACCGATCTGGATCTCGGTCACTATGAAAGATTCATCGACGAAGATCTGAACAGATATTCCAATCTCACCACGGGCAGAGTATACTGGAACGTCCTGAATAAGGAACGCCGGGGAGAATATCTGGGTAAGACGGTTCAGGTCATTCCCCACATCACCAATGAGATCAAGGAATTCATCTATGCCGCAGTAAGGCACAATGATCCGGACGT
>ONPK01000101.1 GCA_900319675.1 uncultured Bacillota bacterium | reverse complement strand
AGACCGTTTTTCCTTCTTTCCTCGACAATTGAACCGGCAACGATCTTGCCAATTCCCTTGATCGTATTTAACGGGAATCTGACGGTATCTCCGTCGATCACGTATTCAATGTCACTTTGATTGATGTCAGGAGGCAGAACTCTGATGCCGTTTCTTCTGGCTTCGACTATGTATTCATTGGTCTTGTTATCGGAACCTATCACACTGTTGAGAAGCGACAGATAGAACTGCAGCGGGAAGTTGGCCTTGAGATAGGCCAGCTGATATGCCAGTAAGCCGTAAGCCACTGAATGTGACTTGTTGAAGCCGTAATTGGCAAACTTCTTGATGTCTTCAAATATCTCGTTTATGACGGCGCTGCTGTAGCCTCTTTCAAGAGCTCCGACTCTGAAGTCCCCTTCAAGCATGTTTATCTGATCGGGGATCTTCTTGGAAATTGCCTTTCTTAAGAGGTCAGCCTTTCCCAATGAGAATCCGGCTATCTTCTGAGCAACCTGCATGATCTGCTCCTGATAGATCATTACACCATATGTTTCCTTTAATATAGGAATCAGGTCAGGGTGAGCATAACGGATGTTACTGCTGTCATTGCGGGCAGCCAGATAAACGGGAATGTTTTCCATTGGTCCCGGTCTGAATAATGCGATCGTAACGGCTATGTCATCAAAGCAGTTTGGCTTGAGCTTTCTTAAAAGATTCTTCATTCCGTCACTATCAAGCTGGAATACGCCTGCCGTATCTGCCCTGCTGATGAGCTCATATGTCTTTCTGTCATCCAGAGGTATCTTCAGGATGTCCAGAGGCTGGATCCGGTTTACGTTCTCGGTTATTTCAGCAATTATGCTCAGATTCTTGAGACCAAGGAAATCCATCTTGATGAGTCCCATCTCCTCAAGATATTCCATCGTATACTGAGTACAGTAGGAGTCATCTACCTTCAGTAACGGCATGTTGACATTCAATGGTCTGTCGCTCATGACGATGCCGGCTGCGTGAATTGACGTATGTCTTGGCAGTCCTTCGAGCTTGAGAGCAATCTCATACAGCCTCTTGAACTCATTGGATGAATTGACTGCCGTATTAAAACGCTTATTCGTCGTATAAGCCCTTTTTAAGGTCATTTTAGGGACATTGTCTACCAGTTTGGTAAGTAAGTCGAGCTTGCTGGCAGTAACGTCCAGGGCTTTTCCTGCGTCCTTGAGCACCGCTCTGGCTGCCAGGGTATTGAACGTTATGATATGGGCAATGTGATCATTGCCATACTTGCTGATGACGTACTGGATGACCTGTTCTCTCTTGTCATCCGGGAAATCAATGTCGATGTCAGGCATGGATATTCTTTCCGGATTCAGGAAGCGCTGCCTCTTCCAACACCAACGTAGATGTTGTTTCTTCTGGAAAACAGTATGAGGTCCCAGACGATGAGGAAATAGTCCTCATAGTTCATTTCAGTTATTATCTTCAGCTCATAATTCAATCGATTAGAGTAACTATCAGGATATTTTCTGCCTTCAAATCTCTTCTTCAGACCGGCCAGACACAGGCTTTTAAGGTATGTCTTTGAGTCTACGCCTTCGGGTGTGATGAACTTAGGCAGATTGGCCTTGGGCATTTCCCCGAGGTCAACATTGCAGTCGTTGATTATCATGTCGGTATTATTTACTGACATGGCATCATAGAGGTCATATATGTCCTGCTGTGCCAGAAGATGACTGTCAGTCTCATATGAAAACTTTGAATCATTGACGCTTGTCTGCAGTCTGATTGCCTTAAGAACCTTATAGCTCTCTGCATCTTCCTTTGTCGCGTAAAGTGAAAGCGGCATGGCTACCGTCTGCAGATGATTCTGCATGGCAAAGCGCGTGATCCTGTCATTAAGATTACGGTAGTAGTTATTGTTCAGCGGACTGGAAAGTCCGATGTAGAAGTCGTCTCTATTTGCGTACCTTCTGACATATTCCATCAAGGCTGAATTGTCTTCGGTATTGATGATGTGTTCGAGATATCCCCTGTTTTCAATTTCAATGGTTATGAGATTCTTATATCTATCAAGGTGTTCAGGACTTACGACATCAAGATCATCATTCAGTGCCGTAGACAGTTCAATGAGCTCCTGATATCCGGCATTGTTTCTGGCATATAAGACATACGGATACTTCTCTGAATCTATGGTAACGCTGATCTCCAGGCCGTATAGAGGCTTGATGCCGCTGCTTTCGCACAGATGGTATAATTCCATGGCCCCATACAGAACGTTTGTGTCAGCGATTCCTACGGCCTTATAACCCTTTTCCACGCAAAAACTAACCAGTTGTTTAATTCGTAAACTGCTGGATAGTAATGTATTGCTGGTTCGGTTATATAGCAGTGCAACCATGATCAGGCTTCCTTCAGTAGTTTGACTATGTACTTGATGTCTTCTTCTTTTACGGATGAGATGCCACTGGCATTGAGATGCCCTCCCCCGCCGTACTTTTCAGCAATCCAGGAGATCGGATGAGTATGTGAGCGCAGAGATACGCCATAGCCGTTTTCATATTCCACGAACATGGCATACTTCTCGATTCCGGCTATGTTGCCCATGATGTTTACCATGTCCTTGGCTTCGCGGTAAGTAAGATTCATTATCTTGAGGTCTTTGTCTGACAGGACCAGATAGGCAATGTCGCCATCAAATCTGATCCTTGTTCTTAACTGTGTTTCCTTGTTGAATAACTCTGTATTCTGGTCATAAATGGCTCTGTTGACCTTGTTAACGCTGAAGTGCGATTTCATGAGGAATGCCAGGTCCAGGAACAGTCTTTCATCGACTTTATCGATAGTCATCTTCAGAGTATCTGATGATATTCCGGCATATAGAAATTCTGCTGCTCTTGCCGACATGCTCCAGCCGCTGTCCATGGCCAGTTCAACGATCAGCTGAGATGCGCTTGATGCCGAGGGGTCAACCATCTCATACTTGCAGATCTCCTCTGCATAAGGATGGTGGTCTATTCTTATTGAATTGCCTGACAGGAGGTAATTCTTGTTTTCAACGCGGTCTCTCGTTGAGGTATCAACGATTATGCACAGTGATCTGGATATTGTCTCAACATCAGGATTGTCCATGTCATCAAGAAAATCAGGGTTTATGATGTCCCTGTCCCCTGCTGAATAGACTTCCTTTTCAGGATAATTGTTCTTTATGAGCTCCTTAAGGCCCAGCTGAGCGCCATAGGCATCGTAGTCACCGTGAATGTGCCTGAAGATGACTATGGAGTCATTTCTTTCAATGAATTCCCTTATTTCCTTATATGTGAGCATAAAATCACCACTAACATTTTAGCATATTGCTAAAGAAAAGACACCGAAGTGTCTTTAATTAATTCAGGTGTAATAACCTTACCGTATCTCTGGCGATGACCAGTTCCTCGTTGGTTGGGATTACCCAAACCTGGATCTTGCTGTCATCAGTAGAGATCTTGCCGACTGTACCGTGTACTGTCTTGTTGTATTCCTTGTCGATCTTGACGCCAAGAGCTTCAGTGAGCAGATCACAGATCTCTTCTCTTACGCTGGCATCATTTTCGCCTAAGCCGGCTGTGAATACGATTCCATCAACATGACCTAACTGTACGAAGTAGCTGCCGATGAATAAAGCAACTCTCTGTGCATACATCTTTCTGGTCAGGATGGCGCGTTCATTGCCTTCCTTATAAGCCTTGTCTACGTCTCTGGCATCACTTGAAACGCCTGAGATACCCAGCATGCCGCTCTTCTTATTAAGAGTATCGATCAGCTGCTTGGCATCCATTCCTGTCTTTTCCATCAGATATGGAATTAATGACGGGTCGATGTCGCCGCTTCTGCCGCCCATCATGATGCCGGCTAACGGAGTGAAGCCCATTGAAGTATTGATGCACTTGCCGCCCTTTACGGCTGCCAGTGATGCGCCATTGCCCAAATGACAGGTAATAACATTGACTTCAGATGGTTCCTTGCCTACCAGTTTTGCAAAATATTCTGAAACATACTTGTGGCTGGTACCGTGGAAGCCGTATTTTCTGGCCTTGTACTTTTCATAATATTCGTAAGGAATCGGATACAGGAATGTTTCCGGTGCCATGGTCAGATGGAAAGCAGTATCGTAGACTGTAACATGCTTTGCGTTTGGCAAAGCAGTAGCGAATGCCTTATAGCCAATGTAGTTGGCAGGCATGTGCAGAGGTCCGAGATCTTTCATGTCCAGGATGTCCTGAGCAACTTCCGGAGTAACGATTGCTGAATCGGCATACTTTTCGCCGCCATGCAGTACTCTGTGTCCTACTGCATCGATTTCATCCAGCTTATTTACGATCTTGTAATCTACAAGAGCATTCAGCAGCATGTTTACAGCCTGCTGATGATCCTTGATCGGTTCAACATGAGAGATCTTCTCACCGTTTACTCTGATTGTGAAGATTGCATCGTCCATGCCGATTCTTTCAACGACACCGTCAGTCAGAACCTTTTCTTCCGGCATCTGGAATAACTTGAACTTTAATGATGAACTACCGGCATTGACAGCCATTACCTTACTCATATTCTTCCTCCCTTTGAATAAGCTCATTAATAATCTTATTTACGTCAGCGTGTCCCAGAGATCTTATCTTTTCGTATTTCTCCAGTCGCAGTGCTGATTCCTGACTTAATTGTAATTTATCTTCGTATTCTTTTAAACTTTTTTCTGCTTTTTTCAGTGTATCGTAGACCCCGTTACGTGAAATGCTCAGATTCTCGGCAATTTCCGTAAGTGACAGGTCCTCATAGAAGTACAGCTTCAGTATTTCCTGCTGCCTTTCCGTCAGAAGCCTCAGATAGAACGGCATCAGCTCATTAATGTAATCAAACTGATTTTCCATTCCGTTAAGCCTCTTCTATGACTGTCTGCAGATAGCCTTCCAGCCAGAACTCGGTTATTGAGTCAATGTCTTCACCATAGGTTATGAATCTGACCGGTAAACCGAACTGATCCTTTATGGCCAGTACGATTCCGCCCTTTGAAGTTCCATCCATCTTGGTCAGGATGACACCGGTTATGTTGGTTGCCTCAATGAACTGTGAGGCCTGAGACAGACCGTTCTGACCGGTCGTTGCGTCAATGGTCAGCCAGACTTCATGAGGAGCACCTTCGATTTCTTTACCCATGACACGTTTAATTTTGCCTAGTTCAAGCATTAAATTGTTTTTAGTTTGTAATCTACCAGCGGTATCAACGATAACTAAATCGATATTATCTTCTTTGGCTTTTTTAACGCCGTCGAAGGCTACTGAAGCTGGATCACTTTCTGGTTTACCAGTTACGATACCAATTTTAAGACGTTCCGCCCAAGTGGTAAGTTGTTCAACAGCGCCCGCTCTAAATGTATCAGCGGCCACTAAAAGAACTTTTTTGCCTTGGTTAATATAGCGATACGCTAGTTTAGCGATTGTTGTGGTTTTACCAACACCATTAACCCCAACCACCAATAAAACTGTAGGGCCGTCTTTTTTAAAGACGACATCGTTTTGAATATCACCTTTTTCAGCGTAGCCCACAAACATCTTATCAACTAAGATTTCATTAATCTTTTTAGGTTCAGTAATATGCTCTTTTTTAGATTGATTTAAGACTTCTTCGATAACGTTTAAAGTGAACTGAATACCAGCGTCACTTTCAATTAAGATTTGTTCAAGTTCATCAAAGTAATCTTGATTAACGGTTTTATATCTTTCAGAAAGGCTATTAAGTTTACTAGAAAAGTTCTTTCTAGATTTAGCTAGACCTTCTTGATATTTATCAACTTTTTTATCTTTTTTAGCGAATTTTTCTTTTAGAAAAGCAATGAGGCCCATTAGATGACACTCCTTTTACTTAATGCTGATTTAGCCGCCATTTCTTCGGCTTTCTTTTTACTCTTTCCTTCACCAACACCTAAAACAATACCATTGAATAAAACTTGCACTTTAAATGTTCTATCATGAGCGGGACCACTTGTTTCAATAGTCACATATTGCACAGCGTCACGATGTTCGGCTTGGATTTCTTCTTGAAGTTTAGATTTATAATCAGTTAAATCATCAACATCATAGTTTTTAATATCTTCTAGAAGAAGAGAAGAAATTAGTCTATAAGCTGGTTTAAGTCCAGCATCTAAGTAGATAGCGCCCACTAAAGATTCAAAGACATTTTCTAAAATCTTATCGCTTGTTTTCACTTGTTCTATAGTGATGGAATGACCGATGCGAATATATTCGTGAAGCTTGATTTTTCTAGCGTAGGCCGCAAGTGGCTTAGTGGAAACTAAAACACTTCTTAATTTAGTTAAATTGCCTTCAGACATTTCTGGTCTATTTTTATAAACTAGATCAGCGGTCACAAAATTTAAAACAGCATCACCCATGAATTCTAATTTTTCATAGTCTTGATGTTTGGTATTAGCATCTCCGTTATATGAAGGGTGAGTTAAAGCTTGCTCATAGAGAGCAATATTCTTATAGGAGATATTAAAACTTTTTAATAAACTAGCTAATTTATTCATTAGTTAAACTCTCCTTAATTCTATTAACAACATTGGCGCTGACCATTAAATAAGCAACTTTTAAAGCAC
>ONPK01000103.1 GCA_900319675.1 uncultured Bacillota bacterium | reverse complement strand
TCGCTGATGTCTACGGTAAACGATGCCGTTGTCGCTGAGATTCCGGAAGCCGTCTACAACAATGCGGTCAAGGAATATTACAGCTACTATCTGCCCAGAGGAGTAGGCAGGGAAGAGAGAGATGCCACCAGCAACCTGTTCAACATCTATGGCAACAAGGCCATACTGAACATTGACATTGCCAGCATCATTGCCCAGGAATACTACGAGGGTGAGGATGAATACGGCAAGAGGCTGCGCAACCTCGATACATTCTCCCAGACCGAATTCGTAACTCACGGCAAGTATGTCAATTCCGGCGGCAAGGAGATCATGTACAGGGTATATGTAAGCAGTGTCGATGAGGAAAAGGACTACATCGTCATGCAGGACAACTACTTCCTGTTCGCCGCCACCTGTTACAAGAGTCAGACCAAGGACATGCTCTATGACATGATGAAGATATTGAGAACCTGCTCAATAGATGAATCAAAGATCGTTTCGGTGTATTCAAACGTCACCGAGACGATAAAGAAGACAAGCATCATATCGCTGTTCAGGGAGATCCTCCCGGAAAGCGGATACGTTGCCGACTACATCGATGACTGGAAGGATGACCCGGAATTTGTCATCATAGACAATTCCTCCAAGGAGGAAGAGGATCCCTCCAGCATAATAGATAACCCGGACCGCAGCCAGGAGAATGAAGGCTTCATCGATCCTGAAAGCGACAGTAATGAAAACAGATAGGAGATCATTTATGAAGAAAATCAAGGAATTTTTCGACAAGCTGCTTTACGAATCACCGGATGACGATGATGAAGAGAAGGTTACGGAAGTAAAGCCGGAGCCGGTCGTAAAGAAGGTACAGCCTCAGCCTAAGAAAGTGGAGGAAGTCAGAAAGGAACCGGTCAGGAAGGAACCTGAAGTCGTTGAAGTTATCAAGGAAGAAAGAAAGACACCTTCCTTCATTACCCTGCCTAAGACTGAGGAAACCGAGGAACCGGTCGTAGAAGAAGTGATCACGGAAACTGAACCTGTCGCCACTCAGGAGGAAAAGCCTGCTGAAGAGTCTGTAAAGGAACCTGTAAGGGAAATGACCGAGGAGGAAAAGAGAAGGGAACTCGATTACCGTACTTCAACCGTCATCTCACCGATGTTCGGCGTTCAGGAAAAGAAGGAAGAAAAGCCGGGCAGAAGACAGTCAAAGAAGCCGGCAGAACCGGAGAAGATTCCGGATCTGGCTGACATCCAGTCTTCAAGCAAGTCCGTACTGGGCACGGTATTCTCACCGCTGTACGGCGACAAGGATGCTTCAGACAACATTCCTCACGATGACATTGATCCGGCCGTTGCCGATCTGTCAGTAGAGGATTTCATAGAGGAAAAGAAGGTTGAAAAGCCTGCTGAAAAGGTTACCGAGATCGTTGAGGAACCTGTCAGGGAAAAACTCGCTGACAGACCTGATCTGATCGTTTCTCCGTTTGGCGTCAAGGAAAACCCCAACAGGGAAAAGCTGAATGACGATCAGTACTATGAGAACATAAGCCTGTTTGATCTGGAGGACAAGTAATGGTTTACCATTTCATCGGCATCAAGGGCACCGGCATGGCTGCTCTGGCCTGCATCCTTCATGATTCAGGAGCAGAAGTGGAGGGCAGTGACCAGTCACGTCACTTCTTCACGGAAGAACCGCTGATCGAAAGAAACATCCCGATAACCGAATTCAGTCCTGACAACATCAGGGACAATACAACGGTCATCATCGGCAATGCCTTCCTGGAGGACTTCCCGGAAGTCATCGCAGCCAGAAACAATCCGACGGTCACCTGTTACCGTTATCACCAGTTTCTGGGTAAGCTACTGGAAAACTATCACAGCATCGGCGTATCAGGTTCCCATGGCAAGACCACGACCACGGGCATGTGTGCCGCAATGCTGGGACATAAGCACAAGATAGGATATCTGATCGGAGACGGCACGGGATATCTTGACCCTGAGGCGACTGACTTCATTCTGGAAGCTGATGAGTTCAGGAATCACTTCCTGGCCTATCATCCGGATTACGCCATCATCACCAACATGGACTGGGACCACGTTGACTTCTTCAAGACCAATGAGGAATACATCAACGCATATAAGAACTATGTCAGACAGGTCAGAAAGGCCGTCATTGCCTGGGGAGAAGATCCCTATACCAGAGAACTGGAGGCTGATGTCCCAATTTACTACTATGGCGAAAGGGACAATGATGACATTCAGGCCGTAAACATCGTTGAAACAACAGAGCGCATGAGCTTTGACGTCCTGTTCAAGGGTGAACTGTTTGGACACTTCGATCTGCCGTTTGTCGGCCATCACCTGCTGCTCAATTCACTGTCAGTCATCGGGGTAGGCATCCTGAAGGGACTGGACAGCGAGGAGATTGAGGAAGGCTTAAGCAGTTTCAAAGGCGTCAAGAGAAGATTCAAGATCGAGACGTATGGGGATAACGTCTACATTGATGACTATGCTCATCATCCTACCGAGGTAAAGATCACACTTGAGGCCGCCCGCAAGAGATATCCGGACAGAAAGATCGTAGCGATCTTCAAGCCGCACAGAACGGGAAGGGTATATCACTTCGTGAATGAGTTCGCTTCCGCACTGAAGCTGGCTGATGAGATAGGAGTATGCGAATTCACCAGCATTGACGATTA
Source organism: uncultured Bacillota bacterium (assembly GCA_900319675.1). GTDB lineage: Bacteria > Bacillota_I > Bacilli_A > Erysipelotrichales > Erysipelotrichaceae > RUG521. The sequence goes on along the minus strand of ONPK01000103.1, from coordinate 6,131 downwards.
TGACAACGGTGCTGACATCGACATCACCTATCTTGCCGATCACATTGAGGGAAGCTACGTGTTCCATGAAACAGACGAAGATGCCAGGATACTGGCTGGCTTTGCCCCTGCAGTTTATGTCTTCATGAGTTCCAAGGACATCTATCCGTTTAAGGAAAAACTGAAAAATTTGCAGGTAAATGAAAATAATTGAAAACCCTTACATTTTTTAGTATTATGAAATAAAGGAGAATTATATATGGAAGGTTTAGCTAGTATAAGTCAGGTATTCGGATATCTGTTACCGATAATCGGTGTAGTTGCACTGATAGCTCTGATAATATTACTGATTAACGTAATCAACATTACCAAGGATCTTAAGGTCACCGTAACCAAGGCAAATCCGATCGTTGACGGCGTCAATGAAGCCGTAACGACTACAAACGGTTATCTTAAGGAATTCAATACAACTGTAAAGGCAGTCAACAACATGTCAATGTCAGTTGAAGCTGTTCGTGCCACAACGGAGAGAGTTGTAAAGAACAGTGCCAAGCAGTTCAACAAGCAGTACGCACAGGTAAAGGAGTGGGTTACTGACGCACTTGAGAAGAGAGAACTGGAAAAGAAGTCCAAGCAGCAGGTAGCTGTAGCAAGTGCGGAAAAACCTGCTGAATAGATTAGGAAAGGAAGTTGACATAATGGACGAGAATAAAAACATTCAGGAATTCGAAGAAGAAGTAGTTAAGGAATTGGACGAAGTCGTTGAACAGACAGCTGAAAATCCAGAGGTACAGGAAGAAGTTAAGAGCATCATCGACCAGGTCAAGGAGGCTCTGGCCGGCTTGAAGGAAAAGGTCGTTAACCTTGATCTCAACAATGACGGCGTAACATTGGGCAATCATCTTGATGAATTCGGCAAGACAGAGGTATCAACCAAGGCCAAGGAACTGTTCTCTCAGATCGATAAGGAAAAGGTTCAGGAGACAGTTGACGAAGCTGCCAAGAAGTTCGATGAGACAGTTGACAAGGTAGTAGATGCCAGCGAAGAAGTATATGCAAAGGCAACGGAGAATCCTGATGTAAAGAAGGTAGTAGATGCCGTAGGCGCAAAGACAAAGGAAGCTACCGAATTCGTAAATGAAAAGTATCAGGAATTCATCCATGATGAAAAGGTAAGAGAAACAGTAAGAAATGCCAAGGACGGTCTGACAGATCTGGCCGGCAAGGCAATGAACAGTTTGAAGAATCTGTTCGGCGGAAATAACGAAGAGGAATAAGATATGAAGGAACAGGCTAAGGATAGCAAGAAGCGAGTTACAATATACAGCGTTGCCCGTGAAGCGGGAGTATCTTTAGCTACAGTTTCCAGAGTCATCAATGAGTCTGATGCCGTTAAGGAAGACACGAAGCGCAGAGTTCAGGAGGCAATCATAAAGCTCGGCTACAAGCCCAACGCAGTTGCCCAGGGACTGGCTTTGAAGAAGACCACAAACATCGCCCTGATCATCCCGGACAGCAGCTTTACCTACATTGGAAAGGTGCTCAACGGTCTGCTGGATGTGGCGAAGATCTATAAGTACAACATCATTCTGCACACGACAAGTGTCGGTGTAAATGAGATGAATGAGATCATTGATAACGTCATCAAGAGTCATGCCGACGGAATAGTACTTTATAACGATCTGTTCACGGAGAAGGAACTGCAGATACTGCAGGGCTTCGAAATACCGATGGTATATCTGGATGTCAGAAATTCCGGTGCGGGAGCCTGCTGCGTCTATGTAGACTACAGGAAGGCCGTGCATGATCTTGTCACCAGATATCTGGACAGAGGCATAGAAGACATCGTTGTCGTCGACGACAAGAAGAATCCAATCAACGTTAAGGAAGTACTCTGTGGCGTTGAAGAAGCCTTTGCGGAAAAGGGAAAGAAGTTCGAAGGATTCATTGAAATACCGGAGAACGCCCATTCCTCATATGATTATCTTAAGAAGTACTTTAAGGTCAACAGGCATAAGCTGATCATTACCTACCGTGATTCACAGGCGATCGCCGTCCTCAATACATGTGCTGAAAACGGCATCAGCATACCGGAGGAAACCGAGGTAGTCTGTGTCAAGAGTTCAAGGTATACTGACATGGTAAGACCGCAGATCTCATCATTCGTCGTTCCATCCTATGACTTAGGTTCACTGGGAATGAGAATACTGACGAAGATGCTGAACGGCGATCACATTCAGGACAAGGAATTCAAACTGAATTACGTGTACAAGGCCAAGGGCTCAACAAGGTACTGATCAAAGTCTTTATCAAACAGCAACATCTGAAGTCAGCAGAACCAAACTGCTGACTTTTACTGTAGATGATCTGACAGATCATCTGCTAATATGGTCATATGTGTTGAAAAGAAAAGTTCATGAACTTACAATAAACAACTGTAAAGGGGATAGCTAGCGTGAAGTATGATTTTGATTTGCCGGTAAGCCGGGAAAACACTCTGTCCATGAAGTGGGACGTCGGTGAAGGTGTACTGCCGATGTGGGTCGCAGACATGGATTTCCATTGCGCTCCAGCCATCAGGGAAGCGATGAGCAGAAGACTGGAAAACGGGGTCTTCGGGTATACACTCATCGGTGATGAATGGTATGATGCCTACATCAGATGGTGGCAGAGAAGACATCACTTCACCATTGAAAGAGAATGGCTGATGTTTGTGACGGGAGTCGTTCCGGCGATCTCATCAGCGGTCAGAAAGCTGACAACGCCGAATGAGAATGTCGTCATTCAGACACCGGTATACAACATATTCTTCAATTCCATCATCAATAACGGAGCCAGGGTGCTGGAAAATCCGCTGAAGTATGACGGGGAGAAATACGAGATCGACTTTGAGGATCTGGAAAGAAAGCTGGCTGACCCGCAGACGACGCTGATGATACTGTGCAACCCGCACAATCCGGTCGGTAAGATCTGGGACAGGGAAACCCTGGCTGAGATCGGCAGACTGGCTGAAAAGCATCACGTTACAATCATAAGCGATGAAATACATTGCGATCTGTGCGATCCGGGATGTGAATATGTCCCGTTTGCCTCAGTCAATGAAACATGCAGGAATGTCTCAATTACCTGCATTGCCCCGACCAAGGCATTCAACCTGGCTGGCTTACAGACAGCGGCGATCTATTCGGCAAATGAGAATCTGCGCCATAAGATCAACCGCGCCATCAATACCGATGAGGTTGCCGAACCGAATGTCTTTGCGGCCATCGTACCGGCTGCGGCATTCAATGAATCAGAGGACTGGCTGGATGAATTAAGGCAGTATCTGTATGAAAACAAGCAGTTTGTCAGAAGATACATCGCTGAATACATCCCGCAGATCAGGGTGATCGATTCTGAAGCCACCTATCTGTTATGGCTGGACTGCAGCGCAGTTACCGCCGATGGCACCGCACTCAAGGACTATCTGGCTGAGAAGGTTGGATTACTGTTGAGTGAAGGTGAGGAATACGGAAGAAACGGCAAAAGCTTCCTAAGACTGAATACGGCGACCTGCAGAAGCAGGATCGAAAAAGGAATGGACCTTCTCAGAGAAGGAATCAATAGTTACATGGAGGAAATGTAAATGAAAAAGACATTAAGCGTATTACTCGCAGTATTAATGATGGTGCTGTCACTGGCAGGATGCCAGAAGGAACCTGAAAAGGAAAAGACTCTTCTGGAGCAGATCAGGGAGAGAGGATACATCATCGTCGGTACTGAAGGAACATATTTTCCAAACAGTTATCATGATGAAAGCGGCAAGCTGACAGGCTTTGACGTAGAAGTCGCAGCCCTGGTTGCCAAGTACATGGGTGTTGAAGTTCAGTACTATGAGACTGAATGGGCATCAATTTTCACTGCTCTGGATACCGGCAAGATCGACACGATCGTCAATGAATGCGGATGGAAGGAAGAAAGAGCAGTCAAGTATGAATTCTCAAATCCTTACACCTATGTTCAGGGTGCCATCATGACCAGAAAGGACAATGATACGATCCATTCTCTGGAGGATCTGAATGGCAAGATTGCCGCTAACGAGTCAACTTCTCTGTTAGGTGAAATGGCTCAGCAGTATGGAGCAACCCTGGATGCTGTCAATGCGATGGCCCAGTCAATTTCCGAAGTAGTAAACGGCAGAGCAGACTGCACACTCAACTATGTGACTTCATTCGCCGCCTACATGAAGGAAAACCCGGATGCACCGGTTAAGATCGCAGTTCTGCTGGAAGCCAATCCAACAGCCTACATTCCTGTATTAAAGGGAGAAACGGATCTGATCAACGCCATTAACGATGCCCTGAAAAAGGCCAGCGACAGTGGAGAACTCACAGCCATTTCAATGAAATACTTCGATGTTGATGTAACCAAGGGTTAATCATTCATGGATAGCAGAATTATCAAGATTCTGGTTGATTCATTTGGCAGTTTACTGTTGGCGGGATTCAAGATGACGATCCCGCTGACAGTCATATCGTTTTCAATTGGATTAGTCATAGCGCTGTTTACAGCCTTAGTACAGACGGCCAAGGTTCCCGTATTGAGGAAGCTGGCCCGATTCTATGTCTGGATCATTCGTGGTACTCCCATGATCGTCCAGCTTTTTGTCGTTTACTTCGGCCTGCCAAACATCGGCATCCTGTTAAGTGCCTTTGCCAGTGCCGTCCTGGTCTTCTCGGTCAGCGTCGGCGCATACTGTTCTGAAACGGTCAGAGCAGCCATCGAATCGGTACCTGTCGGTCAGATGGAGGCAGGCTACTGCGTAGGTATGAACTACTGGCAGATCATGTACCGCATCGTCATTCCACAGGCGTTGAGAACGGCGTTCCCGCCTCTGTCAAATTCACTGATAGGTCTGGTAAAGGATACTTCTCTGGCTTACAGCATCTCCATCGTTGAGATCATGGCTACCGCTCAGAGAATTGCGACGAGAACCTATGACTACTTCCTGCTTTACATTGAGGCAGCCTTCGTATACCTGATCTTCTGTACGGTATTGCAGTGGCTGCAGAGATATCTTGAAGGAAAGCTTGCCCAGAAGAGGTGATCACATGCTGGAAATAAAGAACATACACAAGTCATTTGGCACTCTTGACGTGCTCAAGGGCGTGGATCTGACCGTCAACAAGGGTGACGTCATCGCCATCCTGGGACCTTCCGGCAGTGGCAAGACCACCCTGTTGAGGTGCATAAACTTTCTGGAAAAGGCTGACAGCGGCACCATGGTCTTTGACGACGACGTCTTTGATCTGCACAATGCCACCAGGAAGGAGATAGCTTCCGTCCGCAGAAGAACGGGATTTGTCTTCCAGAACTACAATCTCTTTGCCAATAAGACGGCACTTGAGAACGTTACCGAGGGACTGATCATTGCCCGCAAGATGAAGAAGGCTGAAGCTGAGGAGATCGGCAGAAGGTGTCTGGACAAGGTAGGACTGTCCGACAGATATGACCATTATCCCTCACAGTTATCAGGCGGCCAGCAGCAGCGTGTGGCCATAGCCAGAGCGATTGCCGCCAATCCTGAGGTCATCATGTTTGATGAACCTACCAGTGCCCTGGACCCGGAACTTATCGGTGAGGTACTGGGAGTAATGAGGGAACTTGCTGAAGAGGGCATGACCATGCTGGTAGTTACCCATGAGATCAACTTTGCCCGCAATGTCTCCAACTACGTCATCTTCATGGAAAACGGCGTGATCGTTGAAAAGAACGATTCCCGCTCATTCTTCGAGAACCCAAGAGAAGAAAGAATCAAGACTTTCATTCAGAACATCAATAAGGAACGTTAAGCCGGATCAGATGACCCGGCTTTAATGCAAATAAAAGGGCTGCATTGAACAGCCCTTTGTTTTTCTAGTTTTCTGAAGTGTTGTCAGTACCGAAGTACTTGATGGACAGCTCGGCAAGCTTGCCGTTGGCTCTTAAGGTATCAATTGCCCTGTTAATGGCTTCAAGCAGCGTTGCTGAATCGGGATCCTTGACCATCGGAATGGCAACCTTTTCACCTGCGCTGAAGGCAGCGACCTTGATCCTGGCATCAGGATTGACCTGCATGTAGGTGTTGAATGAATCCTGGGAGTTGACGGTTGCGTCTATCTCACCGCGTACCA
>ONPK01000104.1 GCA_900319675.1 uncultured Bacillota bacterium | reverse complement strand
GTCGGCGATGCCGTAACCAGCGGTGAAGCCTTCTGTGACGTTGAGTCAGTAAAGGCTGTCAGCGACGTATTCTCACCGGTAACAGGTGTTGTCTGCGCAGTAAATGAAGAACTGCTGGATAACCCGGCTCTGATCAATGAGGACTGCTACGGTGCCTGGCTGATCAAGGTCAATGAAGTTACTGAAGAGGAAGAGCTGCTGGACGCTGAAGAATACGAAAAAGTCTGTGCTGAAGAGGCTTAGTCCATGTCAGGCTATGTAGTCAATACAAAGGCTGAACAGCAGGAGATGTTACAGGCATTAGGCATGAACAGCCTTGATGACCTGTATGTTTCCGTGCCTGAAGAAGCCAGGCTTAAACAGCTCAACATTCCTGAAGGAAAGAGTGAACTGGAAGTAAGCAGGGAAATGGCTGAACTGGCAGAAAAGAATACCGTGTTCAAGCACATCTTCCGCGGGGCAGGGGCTTACAATCATTACATTCCTGCCATCGTAAAGAGCGTTACTTCCAAGGAAGAATTCCTGACCAGCTACACTCCATATCAGGCTGAGATATCTCAGGGTATCCTGCAGTCAATATTTGAATACCAGAGCCAGATGTGTGAACTGACCGGTCTGGATGTTTCCAACGCTTCCGTTTACGATGGTGCCGTTGCCGCTGCCGAGGCAGCTTTCATGGTACAGGAAAGAAAGAGAAGCGACATTCTGGTTGCTGAAACGATCAATCCACAGGTTCTGAGAGTTCTCAGAACATACTGCGAGAGCCGTAACGTCAACGTCATCATGATCAAGTCCAAGGGACTGGCAGTAAGTCCTGAAAGCCTAAGTGAACTGCTGAATGAGAACGTTGCCGGCGTACTGGTTCAGTCACCGAACTTCTTCGGCGTGATCGAAGACATGCCGGAAATATCCAGAATTACTCATGAAGCCGGTGCCAAGGTAATCATGCAGACAAACCCTATCGCTCTGGCCTTACTGAAGAACGCCAGAGAAGTTGATGCCGACATCTGCGTAGCTGAAGGCCAGCCGTTAGGCATGCCGTTAAGCTTTGGCGGACCGTATCTGGGCATCATGACCTGCAAGAAAGAATTAATGCGTAAGCTGCCTGGCCGTATCGTTGGCCAGACCAAGGACAGAAACGGAGACAGATGCTATGTTCTGACCTTACAGGCAAGAGAGCAGCACATCAGAAGAGAAAAGGCATCTTCCAACATCTGTTCAAATGAAGCCCTGTGCGCCATGACCGCATCAGTTTACTGCGCTGCCATGGGTCCTGAGGGCTTAAGACAGGTGGCAGTAAACAGCGCTTCAAACGCTCATTACCTGGCACAGGAATTAGGCAAGCTGAAGGGCTTCAAACTGGTAAGTGACAAGCCGTTCTTCAATGAATTCCTGATGAAGTGTCCACGTGACTGCCGTCAGATAATTGATCAGCTGGCTGAAAGAGGCTATCTTGGCGGCTTACCGATCAATAACAACATTCTGTGGTGCTGCACTGAACTCAACAGCAAGGCAGAAATAGATGAAATGGTTAAGATAATCAGGGAGGCATTATAGTTATGAAGCTGTTATTTGAACTCAGCAGGGATAACCGTAAGATGGATCTGATCCCTCCCTGTGAAGTAGAAACGGTACAGTATGATGAAAGCCTGTTAAGACAGGACAAACTGAATCTGCCGCAGGTCTCTGAAGTAGATCTGTCCAGACACTATACCGAACTGGCAAAGCAGGCCCATGGCGTGAATGACGGTTTCTATCCATTGGGCAGCTGTACAATGAAGTACAATCCAAGGATAGACGAAGAAGCTGCCAGTCAGCCTGGCTTTACCCAGATCCACCCGTTACAGCCATTAAGCACGGTACAGGGTGCCCTGGAAGTAATGTATCAGTGCAAGCAGCTGCTAATGGAAATCACCGGCATGGATGACATGACCTTCCAGCCGGCTGCCGGTGCTCATGGCGAATATACCGGATTACTGCTGATAAGAAAGTATCATCAGGCCAGAGGCGATGAGAAGAGAGTAAACATCATCGTTCCTGACTCTGCACACGGTACAAACCCGGCCAGCGCCTCAATGGCAGGCTTCAAGGTCATCAACGTACCTTCAAATGAAAAGGGCGGCGTTGACATTGAAGCACTTAAGAATGCCGTAGGCGAAGACACAGCGGGACTGATGCTGACAAATCCTAATACATTGGGTTTATTTGACCCGAACATTCTGGAGATAACCAGAATAGTACATGAAGCCGGTGGCTTATGTTACTACGATGGCGCCAACATGAATGCCATCATGGGTACGGTAAGACCAGGTGACATGGGCTTTGACTGCATTCACCTGAATCTGCATAAGACATTCGGAACCCCGCATGGCGGCGGCGGTCCTGGCTCAGGGCCTGTCGGCTGTAAGGAGTTCCTGAAGGAGTACCTGCCGTTAGGTGTCGTTGATAAGAACATGACAGGCTATGGCTTTGTACAGCCATCAGATACCATGGGCATGGTAAGAAGCTTCTACGGTAACTTCTTAGTCGTAGTAAAGGCTTTGACCTACATTAAGAGCTTAGGCAGGGAAGGCATAAAGGAAGCCAGCAGCAACGCTGTACTGAATGCCAACTACCTGATGAACAGGCTGAAAGGCTACTATGATGTTGCATACGATGAGATCTGCATGCATGAATTCGTACTGTCACTTGACGGTCTGAAGCATGAGACGGGCGTAAGCGCCATGGACATTGCCAAGGGTTCTCTGGACTATGGCATCCATCCTCCGACAATGTACTTCCCGCTGATCGTTCATGAAGCTCTGATGCTGGAGCCGACTGAGACTGAAAGCAGGGAGACACTGGATGAGGCAGCTGAGATATTCATCAAGCTGCGTGAGCTTGCCAAGGAAGATCCACAGTATCTGCACGATGCTCCACATAACTGTCTGATCAGCAGACCTGATGAAGTTGAGGCAGCCAGAAAGCCGATACTGCGCTACGAATTCGGCAATGATCAGTAAGCTGTACGTATTTGAAACGGATTCACTGGATCCATACCATAACTTAGCAATGGAAGAGTATCTGCTTGATACTCTTCCTTATGATAGTGCCCTGTTATATCTCTGGCAGAATGAACGGACCGTTGTAATTGGCCGTAATCAGAGCAGTGAAAACGAAGTGAATGTTGAAAGGCTGGAGGCTGATGGCGGTCATCTGGCCAGAAGACTGTCAGGAGGCGGTGCCGTATATCACGATACCGGCAACCTGAACTTCACCTTCATCGTCAATAAGCAGGACTTTGACAGACCGAGACAGGATCAGGTCATCATAGGTGCCTTGAATCAGCTTGGCATACACGCTGAGGTAAACGGCCGCAATGACCTGGTTATCAACGGATGTAAGTTCTCAGGACACGCCTATTATCACGGCAGTAAGAACAGTTACCATCACGGTACCATCATGGTCGACGTTAATAACGATGATTTAGCCAGGTATCTGAATGTCAGTAGGAAGAAACTGGCGTCTAAGAAAGTCGAGTCAGTCAGAAGCCGGGTGATCAATCTGAAGGATGTCAGAGAGGATATCACACTGGAAGAACTGAAAACCGCTCTTAAGAACAGCTTTGAGAAAACATATGGCCTGTCGGCAGAAAAGGTCAGTGAATCTGATCTGGATGATGAAAAGATCAGTGAGCTGCAGATGAAGTTCGCCAGCCCTGAGTGGAAATACGACAGGAAGGAGCATTATAGTTTCAGCAGGGAACAGCGCTTTGACTGGGGCATGGTGGAAGTAAGATACAGTCTTGATGATGATATCATCAGCAAGTGTTGTATTTATACCGACAGTCTCAATACTGAAATGTTAGTGAAACTGTCAAATAAATTGAGAGGCAGAAGGATCAGTGAACAGCTGCGTTCACTGGCAGAAAATGAAGAAGAAACGGATGTAATTGATCTGTTGATTGGAAGGGAATGATCACATGTCATACGATTTAGCCATCATAGGCGGAGGTCCGGCAGGCTATACGGCCGCCTTCAGGGCTGTGGAAAACGGAATGAGCGTAATACTGTTTGAAAAGGATAAGGTGGGTGGCACCTGCCTCAACCGTGGCTGCATACCTACCAAGACACTGCTGCACTCCAGTGGTGCTTACAGTCATCTGAGTAAACTTGATGAACTTGGCGTCAGCGTCGCTTCATGTAGTTATGATTATTCCAAGATGCTGGAAAGAAAGCAGACGGTAGTAGACAGTCTGCGTGCCGGCATTGAAAAGGGACTCAAGGGCAAGAAGATTACAGTGGTGAATGATCTGGCAACCGTAACAGGTAAGCATACCGTAAGGACATCTGATGCTGAATACGAAGCAGAAAACATTCTGATCTGTTCGGGATCAGTACCGTCATTACCGCCAATCGAGGGAATTGAACTGGCAATCACCAGTGATGACATTCTGGAAAAGGATCATGAACTTGCAGAAAGCATCATCATTATCGGCGGTGGTGTCATCGGTCTGGAAGTTGCCAGCGTATATCTGAATCTGGGCAGACAGGTAACGATCCTGGAAATGGCTGACCAGCTGATTCCTAACATGGATAAGGAACTGGCAACCAGGATCAACATGTTCTTAAAGAAAAAGGGTGCTGTAATAGTAACCAAGGCAGCTGTCAGAAAGATTGAAAATGAAGGTGAACTTAGGAAGGTAACCTACGCTGACAAGAATGGAAATGAGGTTCAGATAACAGGCAATGACGTACTGTGCGCGGCTGGGAGAAGAGCCAATGTCAGCGGACTGTTTGAAAACGTTGACGTAGAGATCAACAGGGGCATCGTTACTGATGATAATTACCGTACAGCAGTAAATAACATCTATGCCATCGGTGACTGCCGAAAGGGCAATGTCCAGCTGGCGCACGTAGCCATGGCTCAGGCCGTTAACGTCATAGATGTGATCTGCGGCAGAAAGAAGAGTGTTGATGAAGGCGTTATACCTTCATGCATCTATACCGATCCGGAAATGGCTTCAGTCGGCTTGACTGAAACCGAGGCTAAGGAAAAGGGCATTGAGGTAATTTCCAGAAAGACACTGACAGGCGCCAATGGCAAGTGCATGATCGAACAGGCTGAAAGCGGATATGTAAAGCTTGTCATCGATAAGAACAGCGAACAGATAATTGGCGCTCAGATGATATGTCCGGATGCCACCAACATGATCGGCGAACTGGCAGTAGCCGTTCAGAAGAAGATGA
>ONPK01000127.1 GCA_900319675.1 uncultured Bacillota bacterium | reverse complement strand
ACAGTTACATCATCAACGGCCGCATTCCGGTAATGCTCAACGGTGACAGTGCTGATCTTCTGGTAACATTCACCAGTGAAAAGCCTGAAGGAACGATCGCCGGTGCCGTATACACGTATGACGACATTGACGTCGTTGCCAAGAATCTCGTTGAGATCAACGATGGCGACGAACTGAAGTTCATCTGTGCAATGTACGACTTCAACGGTAACTTCGTCAGCAACTACGTACTCAACGATCCGCTGTTCGTCAATGGTGAGATCCACATCGGCGACATTGACATCAGCGATTACGAAGTACTGGCCACCTATCAGTTCACTGACCTGTATCAGCAGAACTACTGGACAACGCCAATTAAGAATTAAAAGACAATAAGAAAAGCTGTTTCGCAGGAAACAGCTTCTTTTTTTATCTGAACAGTTTCTTAAAGAACTTTATGACGATGCCCAGGATGTTTCTTTCCCTTGGAATCACAATGGTCATTTCCCTCTCGTCAATTATCTGATCATTGCACCAGACGGTAACCTTACCCTTCTTCTCAACATCTTCCAGTCCTGAATCATATTCATCATCAAAGTCAGTTTCCGTTCTGATCACCCTTGCGTCAGGAACGATCATGTCGATGTCTCCGGAATTCAGTATCTCAATGGTTTCATCAGAGAACTGATGGTGAACGGTGATCGTCTGCTGCAGCTGCCTGTCGTCCATTACCCTGGCATAGTGCCAGTCATTGAGTTCGCACAGGATGTTGCTGACATCACCGAAGTGAGCCGGCATGTATGACGTTCCGGAACCGTGTGCCGTAACGATGATGAGCTTCATGTCGTTTAGTTCAGCATAGCAGACCAGACACTGCAGGGCTTCATCGGTAAAGCCTGTCTTCCCTCCTACAAGTCCAGGTGCTGGCAGGTTGCGTCGCTTGAATCCTCTTAACGTGCCATTGTATATGTCACATCCTTCCGGATCATAGTATGTAGGATTGGTCACATATTCTTCGGTCTTCATTATCTCAACGAATTTCTCATTCTGCAGGCAGTATTCCATCAGCTTGGCAATGTCCCGGCAGGTTGAATAGTGTCTGTCATCGTGCAGACCGCTGGAGTTAACGAAATGGGTATCCTTGAGTCCAAGTTCCTTGGCCTTACGGTTCATTCTGTCAGCGAATGCACTTAATGAACCGTCCAGCGTTATCGCCAGAGCATGGCACGAGTCAGCCGCTGACGGCAACATTACTCCATAGAGCAGATCTCTTACCGTGGCAACATCCCCCGGCTGATAGGCTATTCTGGTAGCCTCTGCTTCCCTGAGTCCTTCGATCATCGGATAGGTTATTACTATTTCCCTGTCCATGTTGGTATAGTGTTCAAGTGCGAGGATCTCCGTCATTATCTTGGTCATTGAAGCCGGATACATCCGCTCTTCACTGTTCTTGTCCAGCAATATGATGTCGTGAGCCATGTCATATACGTATGCATAGTCACTCATCAGATCAATGTCCAGCTGGTAATTGTCTGCCCTGACCATCGTGAAAAAGACGGTCATTGCCGTCGTTACCGACATCATGATGCACATCATCTTTCTAACGGTCTTCTTCATCATCTGAACCTCTATAATAATAGATTATCATTTTTATTCTGAGCATACAAAGAGTTTGCGTCATACTGACTGTTCATGTCGTCAATTTGTCATCCTCATCTTCACGATCATATGATTTTGCAAATATTTAGCACTCGGGTATTGACAGTGCTAAATTATCGTTTATAATATAGTTAGCACTAAGGTATAAAGAGTGCTAACAAGTAAGTAAATCAATATAAGGAGTGTGAAATATATGTTTAACTATTTAAGTCCAAGAAGAAATTATGATGTATCAAGAAGTTTATGGGACGAATTGTTCAGTCCGAATTTCTTTACTGCAAACTCTTCAGCAATGAAGACTGATATCAGAGAAACCGAAAAGGAATACCTGCTCGATGTTGAATTACCTGGCTATAACAAGGAAGATGTTGAGGTAACCATCGATAACGGCTATCTGACAATTGCCACGAAGAAGAATTCAGAGAAGGAAGAAAAGAACGAAGGAAATTACATTCACAGAGAGCGCTACAGCGTCAGTGCTTCAAGAAGCTGGTATGTCGGTAACGTAGACCGTACAATGATCAAGGCCAGTTTCAATAACGGTATCCTGACAGTAAGCGTACCAAAAGACGAATTACCGGAAAAGGAAACCAGTAACATAATCGACATAGATTAATTATCCTCCATATCCCAAGAGAAAAGGACCACAGTGATGTGGTCCCTTTTCTATTCTGCCAGTTCCCTGTGAAGCCTGTAGGCCTCAATGGCTTCACTGACTGTGGAGGAAGTCATTCCCCTTCCCTCAAGGGTATTTCTGATCTTGCCGTCGCGGTACTCAATGACCTGAATGCCGGAGAACCATTTCTTCGGCTCAACCTGAGCAAGCAGGACACCCATGCCCCTGAAGTTCTTGCTCAGAACTTCCGAGAGCTTTCTTACCCCCGCTGGGTTATCGGATTTAAAGATGATTACTGCTGATTTGTGATTACAGCCAATTACTCTGACATCCAGATCCAGCTTGCTGAATCTCAGCATTCTGTTACTGCTGTCTGCGCCGAAGATCTCGGCGAATCTTTTTTCGGCAGCCTTGTTTCTGCCCTTTAGAATTTTGATCTGATACATTGAATTACCTCCCGGTCACAATAAAAGGACCAATCAATGGCACACGATAAAAATCGTATCCATTAACCCGTCCTCTGTTTCAATGTATCAGTCAGGTCGTTACCTGACGTGATTATGATAGACCATTGTTCTGATTATTTCAATAGATCTGTGTAATTTTCCAGATAATATCTCAAGGCCATGGCATCCCTTCTCATTACCAGCCTGTCAACCTTACTGGTGGCACGGTGTTCCAGAATGTCCAGAGCTTCAAGAGGATCCAGCCACAGCACCTCTGAAATCAGTATCTGTTCCTCTTCCGTACGGTTCATCTGATGAGGAGTACTGTCAACCTTACAGTGGAAAAATGAAGAATACGTAACTCTCTTAATCAGGTTATAGGCATCAACGATCGTACCGATGTATTCGCATTCCAGTACATCCAGACCCAGTTCCTCTCTTACTTCCCTGACAAGAGTCTGATCGAGTTCCTCATTTTCCTCCATGCCTCCGCCGCAGGTCTCCAGATGGTTTCTTTCTCCGAAATAGTCTTCCCCCTGAATGTGCAGAAAGGCAAACTTTCCTTCCTGGTTTTCAGCAAGTGCCCTGGCGGTCAGCCTTATGTGGTCATGACCGTGATCCTCATACAGGTCATCCTTGAACATTCCGATTATTACAGGTTCCAGTTCCATGCGTACCTCCTCAGAATTCAGCATGGTCATTATACTCCATTTTGCTGTTAATGCCATCTGTTTCCATGAAAAAACGGAGGCGTCAGCCTCCGCTTCTCCCTATTCCTTTTCGAAATTGTCTTTGGAGACACCGCATACCGGGCAGACGAAGTCTTCAGGTAAGTCTTCAAATGGTGTACCAGGTTCAATGCCGGCTTCAGGAACTCCTACTTCCGGGTCATATGTATAACCGCAGACCTGACATACGTACTTTTCCATGTTATTCTCCTTTCGTGATATTACATTTCAGCAGGTTCGAAATCATCCCTGCCATGGTTACATAATGGGCATGTGTAGTCTTCCGGCAGTTCATCGCCGTCAAACTCCTCAAAATATCCACAGACCTTGCAGATGAATCCCTTCTTCTTTTTCACCGTTACTGCCGGAACGTATTCAAAGGCTTCCGGACCGTGTTTGCATAACGGACATACGAAGTCAGCCGGCAGTTCATGGCCTTCATAGAAGTATCCGCAGACAGTGCATCTCCAGCCTTCCGGCTGTCCGACAGGAGCCTGCTTCTTAGGCTTGATGTGAGCATGATAGTATGCATAAGTTACGCTAGGCTTATTGGACAGTGTTCTGGCTTCCGTTACATCGGCAATGAACAGCGTAGTCAGCATCAGCGAACTTGTCTACATTGCGGCCTGACTGGAATCCGAAGTGTTCAAATACGGAGAACGGTACTTCCTCTGTCAGAATTGAAACGTTGAACCTGCCGCTCTTCTTGATCATCTCACAGGTATAGTTCTTGTTGATGACGGAAATAGCAAACTTCTTCGGGTCGCCTTCGGAAACCTGAGCAGCTGTATTGATGACACAGCCGTAGTCCTTTCCCTCAAAGGCGGTGGTCAGAATCTGAACACCATATGTCAGACTGAAGAATGCTTCCTTGGCAACGTCCAGCTTGGTAACAGGAACCGGTGCTGCCGGTGCAGCTGATGCTGCAGCAGCCGGGCGGATGTCAGCGGCAATGGCATTGGCCAGTTCATCCAGCTGATCCATTGTCTTGTCAGTCGGAGCTGACAGGATGCTGATGGTATTTTCAATGAATTCCGTTCCCTTCAGGACGGACAGCTTTTCCTTCATCAGTCTGCCGCTGGTAGGACCCCATGAGCCGTTTTCCAGCAAAGCGATCTTTCTGTTCTGCAGATTATGGCTTACCAGATCGTGAATCAGGTTTTCCATAGTTACGAATATGCCGGCATTGTATGTCGTTGAAGCGAATACAAGGTGGCTGTTCTTGAAGGCACTGGCAACGATGTAGCTGGCCGGTATTACGGATGTATCAAACATCTCTACCGGTACGCCTCTGTCTGCCAGCTTGCCAGCCAGGATGTTGGCCATGTTTTCAGTGTGGCCGTATACTGAGGCATAAGCCAGGCATACGCCTTTTACTTCCGGGGCATAGCTGCTCCACAGCAGGTATTTCTCCAGGAAGTCATTGAAGTGCATTCTCCAGACAAAGCCATGCAGTGGACATACGTAGTTGATCTCCAGGGCACTTGCCTTCTTCAGGACAGCCTGTACCTGCGGACCGTACTTGCCGACGATGTTGGTATAGTAACGTCTTGCCTCATCGATCCAGTCGTGCATGAAGTCAACCTCATCAGCGAAGATGCGGCCGTTCAATGCGCCGAATGTACCAAAGGCATCAGCCGTAAAGAGGATCTTGTCGGTCTTGTCATATGACATCATTACTTCCGGCCAGTGTACCATCGGAGCCATGACAAATGTCAGCTCATGTCTTCCGGTTGATAATACGTCCCCTTCCTTGACCAGGTCAATGCGGTCACTCATGTCAAAGAAATACTGTGCCAGCATCTGCTTGATCTTGGCATTACAGATGATCCTGGCCTCAGGATAGCGGTATACTAGATCTTCAATGGTAGCTGCGTGGTCAGGCTCCATGTGGTGAATTACCAGATAATCCAGTTTGCGTCCGCCTAATGCATGCCTGACGTTTTCAAAGAAGGTTCTGGAAACGGCCTTGTCAACCGTATCGAAGAGTACCGTCTTCTCATCCAGCAGCAGATATGAGTTGTAGGAAACACCATCCGGTACTCCATACACACCCTCAAAACATGACAGTCTGCGGTCGTCTGCTCCAACCCAGATCAGGTCATTAAGGATTGTTTTAGTGCAATACATTTTGTTCTCCTTTGCAATTGCTTGCTTCTACCTTAACTATAGCACAAATAATATTATTTTTTCGTGAATCCGCTTACATCCTGAAAATGGTTTTTACATCTTGTGAAAATCGTGTAAAATATATAAAACAGATTGATATCAGTGAGGTAGTTTATGTTGGATACCTGGCCAATTACCATTCCCCAGCTTACCGGGGATGAAGAGAGAAACGCTTATGTATACGTACCGGAAGGATATGACGAAGACGCCAGATTCCCGGTTCTCTACATGTTTGACGGCCAGAATCTGTTCCACGATGAAGATGCCTCATTTGGCAGAAGCTGGAGGATGCTTGATTACTTTGAAAGCAACGACATCCCGGTCATCATAGCCGCGGTTGAGTGCAATCACCACCCGGAAACCGATGAATGCGGCGGCAGGCTTTCAGAATACAGCCCGTTTGACTTCTACAGTCCTCACTGGGGAGACGTCATCGGACGCGGCAAGATCACCATGGACTGGTTCGTTGAGGAATTCAAGCCCTATGTCGATGATAACTACCCTACTCTTCCGGAAAGGGAGTTCACCTGGATCGGCGGAAGCTCAATGGGCGGATTAATGACACTGTATGCATTATGCTGCTACAACGAAGTCTTCTCCAAGGGAGCTGCCATCTCACCTGCCATCGGCTTCTCATTCAATGAAGTCAAGCAGATGATCAGATCAGCCAGGATAGGAAAGAATACCATTCTGTTTGCCGACTTCGGAGAGCAGGAAATAAAGCACCCCGTCATCCGCAAGGACTTCGGGGAAGTCATAAAGCTGTTGCATCGCAAGAAAGTGATGCTCAATACCCGCATCCTTCCCGGTGGAACTCATTCAGAAGAGTCCTGGGAAAAGGAAATACCGCATTTCATGAACATCTTCCTGGAAGATTGAGGATATCATTATGGAAACTAACTACTTTGATTACTACAGCAACATTCTGCACCGTAACATGCCAATGAAGGTATATGGCCATCATGGCAGACCGATTCTGTTTCTGCCCTGTCAGGACGGACGCTTCTTCGATTTTGAAAACTTCAATCTGACTGATTCATTCGGTCCCTGGATTGAAAGCGGTCAGTGCATGGTCTTCGCAATTGACTCAATTGACCGTGAGACTTGGAGCGACAAGAACGGAGATCCGTACTGGCGCATGAGACGTCATGAGGAATGGATCGACTACATTACCAGAGAAGCCGTACCGTTCATCAGAGACTACGTCAACATGAAGAATGGCTGGACAGGATATCCGGGCATAATGACCTTTGGCTGTTCAATGGGAGCTACTCATGCTCTCAACCTCTACTTCCGCTTCCCGGACCTCTTTGACAGATGTCTGGCCTTAAGCGGCGTATATCATGCCTCCTTCTTCATGGGAGACTATATGGATGAAATATGTTACAGGAATTCCGTTACTGACTACATGGCTCACATGCCCGAAGGCCACCCCTTCATCGAGAAGTACAATCAGCATAAGGCTGTCGTATGTGTCGGTCAGGGCGCCTGGGAATTGCCTGACAGCACCAGAAGCGTTGATGCCAGCTGCGCAAGGCTCGGAATTAAAATCTGGTTTGACTACTGGGGATACGATGTTAATCATGACTGGCCATGGTGGTACAAGCAGATACCATACTTCATGCCATATCTGATGGAAGATTAGAAAGGAACCACACTATGAAGAACTTCATTTTCATTTCACCGAACTTTCCGGAAAACTACTGGAATTTCTGTTATCATCTGAAACAGAACGGACTAAACGTCCTGGGAATCGGCGACTGTCCATATGATAACCTGACTGATGACCTCAAGAACTCAATGAATGAGTACTACAAGGTCTCATCACTGGAAAACTATGACGAAGTATATAAGGCCGTGGCTTTCTTCATCTTCAAGTACGGACGCATCGACTGGCTGGAATCAAACAATGAATACTGGCTGGAAAGAGATGCCAGACTTCGTACAGACTTCAACATCAATTCAGGCTTCCATGTTGAGGACATGCCTCAGGTCAAGTACAAGTCCAGAATGAAGGAAAATTACATCAAGGCCGGCGTTCCGGTTGCCAGATACCACATGGTAGACGACTTTGAGAACTGCCGCAAGTTCATTGATGAGGTAGGATATCCGGTAATCGTAAAGCCGGACAACGGGGTTGGAGCTGCTCACACCTATAAGCTGAAGAGCGATGAAGACCTGAAGAACTTCCTGGATACCAGGATCGATGAACCATACATCATGGAAGAGTTCATAACCGGACAGGTAATTACCTTTGACTCCATAACCAATTCCAAGGGAGATACGATATTTGAAACCGGCAACGTTACGCCTAACAGTCTGATGGACATCGTCAATGACGGTGACAACTGCGTATTCTACATTCGCAACAAGGTTCCGGAAAAACTGGCCGAGATTGGCAGAAAGACCCTGAAGGCCTTTGGCGTTAAGAGCAGATTCACTCACTTTGAATTCTTCTTACTGACAAAGGATCAATACCTGGGCAAGGAAGGCGACATCGTTGCT
>ONPK01000106.1 GCA_900319675.1 uncultured Bacillota bacterium | reverse complement strand
GGTAACAGCCAGCAGATAATCTACTCTGCCCTTGTATGTATCCTGAAGCCACAAAGTAGAACCATCCTTTTCAGTAATGATATGGTAGTCATACTTGTCAAACATGCTCTTGAGCTGTAGCATCTCACTTAAGTGTCCTCCTGATGAGGAAATAAACAGCACCTTCTTCATCTTATTCTCCCTCCAGAAGTTCAATCCAGGATTTCTTTTCATTTTCTGCAGAATAAAGAAGGCTCGTCATTCTGGCATTCTTTCCCAGTTCTTTTCTTAACTCCTCATTCTGCATTATTTCCACTACCTTGAAGGCATAGTCTTCAAAGTTTCTGTTTTTAATCAGATAACCGTTATAACCATCCCTTATAATTTCGCTTGCCCCCTGAGCACTGTCAAAGGCAATGCACGGCAGGCCAAAGGCCATGGCTTCTATAAGCACTATCGGGAAGGCTTCGGTATGACTCGTCATGAGATATAAAGATGCTTTTCCAAGCTGCTCATTGATGTAATCCTTGTTCTGGAAACCATGCAATGTGACGTAATCATCCAGTTCATAGACATTGTGTACAAACCTTCTGACTTCATCCATCTCATCACCATCACCTATCAGATCCAGTCTCAGACCGCTGTATTCCTGATGAATGATGTCAAAAACATCAATCATGTCTGTATAACCCTTTTCCTTTGAAAAACGGCCTACCGAAATCAGGTTCAGAGTATTCAATTCATTTGGCTGGTCAGGATAGTAATCTATTGAATTGGGAATGAAAATACAGTTTGAAGTATATGGTTTGTAATGCTCGGCAATGTCTTTTGAGCAGCAGACAAACGCATCAAGATTTTTTATTGATTCCCTTACGTGCTTCTCATGCTTTGGCGAGATGCTGTAGTGATTGTGTTCCCAGCCAACCTTCAATACGCCTTCTCTGGCATTTCTGGCCAGAATGTCATTGAACAGATATCTGCTGGATATGATGATGTCACTGTCACTTTCTCTTACAGCCTTGGCCATTGTTTGACTTCTGAGTCTCAGGACATTAACGCTCTTAAAACTCTCCTTGACAAGAGAAAACACCTTAAAATGCTTCAGGGCATCTTTCCACTCCCTGCCATTTGGCTTTACGTCTGTCAGATATCTGACCTTTATTCTGTCATCTAAGAAAAATGCGGGCTGTTCTACCGTTTTGTAAGTTGCCAAAATCTCCACTTCATACTCATCGCAGAGTGAATTAGCTAACGAACAGATGGCTTTCTCGATCCCACCATATTCTAAATGTAAAGAAAGAAAAGATATCTTTTTCATGACTAAATTATATGTTGTTTATGTAAGGCAAGTCAAACGACAAAAAAGAACCGGCCTATCTTTCAAAGCCGATTCCATCTTTCATTTTTTCTCTTATCTCCTGTTTATCGGAATCACTCATCTCAAGTGCTTCCTTTTCAATTCGAGGATATTTTTCCAGCAATTTACGGTTCTTCTCCACAAAGTCAGCATAGGTACCGACCTTTTTAGCCGGATTTCCTACCATGACGGAGTTACTCTCAACGTCTCTGGCAATTACTGCACCGGCGCCAATTATGACATCATCGCCGATCGTGACACCAGGTAAAACTATGGCATCTGCCCCAATGTAGACATTATTGCCGATCTTCACCTTTGCCATCTTGGTGTAACCCAAAGGCAATTTCATGCTGGCATCATGCAAAAGGATCCTGGCATCGCTGATTGTAACATCATCACCAATTTCCAGAAGATAGGCATGAGCCTTATCTATCTTGTTGGTATAGAGGTTAACGTTATTGCCAATTTTGGCACCTCTGGCTCTTAAGTCATCGGCATCTGCGTTTCCTCTTATTACCTTAACAACCTTTTCCTTCAGGGAAGCCATCTTACCACTCTCCTAAGTATTCCCAGTTGTTCTTGTCAAAGGCATTGCCCTTGACTCTGTACCATGGACCCGGATGGAATGTATATCCATTGTTCTCATAAACGTTCCAGTCATATGAGAAGAAGATTTCCATTCCATTGGATTTGTCAGCCATTTTGATTGGCTTTCCAGTATATGGGTTAACAGGGTTCATGATTACATCCTTACAGGCCAGTGACGGTACGTCAGCGTTGGTCATGAATGTATCGTCGATCTTGAATTCCTTACTGTTGAAATCCTTGACCATTAACAGACACATTGCATGGCTGAGGTCCTCGTCCTTTGGCTCATAATACATGTTGTCAAACTGCTTCAGATAACGTGAATGGTCAGAAGCGATGATGATCTTGGTATTGTCCCATACTCCGATTTCCTTCAGATAGTCAAACCATTCTCCAATGATCCTGAATGCCATGACGTTGACCTGATAGTGGATGACATGCTGGATCGTTTCCATCTTCATCTCTATGCCGTCAATGACATACTGGCCAGGATGGTATGGATATGCACTGTTATCAACCTCTTTTGATGGCAAATATTCAGGCAGTTGAAGCATGTTAGGTTCATGAGTAAGTTCACTGCACATCAGTAAGAACGTTCCCTTGTCACTGTCACTGACACCCGTAAAGTTCTTGAGGTTGATCATCTCATAATAGTTATCATTAAAGGTTGCCGTGTTTCCGGTTGCGTGATACATGTCGGTAATGATCTGAGTAACGCTTGTTGATGAAGCGTTGTTATTGTAATTACCGTGATCGTATACGGATTCCTGGAATACTAGCGGACATGCCTTGTAAATGCTGTAAACAAACAGGTTTCTCTTTAGGATCGTATCCTTGTCCTGAGAAACGCTGGAGAAGAAGCCCTTGAGGTTATACTTCTTGACATCAGGCAGATCATCATAAATGGTCAGGTCTCCCAGATTTGAATATCCGGCATATGGTGGATCAAGTACAGTTACGTCAAAGCCGTTCTCATCAAACAATCTTGGCATCATTTTGAGAGCCTCATTATGCTTGTCCGGCAATAACATATCGCTTCTCTCATTCATTGCCTGAGGAATGTATTCGTATCCACCATACAAGCCCGGAGCTCCGAAGTTTGTGGCTATGCCGAATGATACGCTGTTTGGATAGAAGGTAAATCCTTCATACTTTTCAGCGATGTCCGGGAATTCTTCAAACATGTACTTGACATACGGCCCCATACCTCTGTCCAGCATGAACACGATTACATTCTCGTGATCCTTGCTCAGTGATATGTATTTCTTCTTGTGATCCTCAATTGTCTGAGAACTGAAGTTGGTTGACTTGAATATCTTCGTGGTGTTGATGATATTCATGACAGACATTACCATGAAGGCGCAAAGGCCAGTGATCAACACGTACTTGAGAATGTTACGGGCATACTTGAAAATAAAGTATACGGCCACAATTAGTACGAACCACAGAACGATATTAATGACATATTCCTTGACTGAATGTGCCGGAATGACATCAAAGATGAGTGTCGGATTAAGCATGCTCTGGTTCTTGCCAAAGACCATGTAATCAATGATGAAACCTATTCCAATGACACTTACTGCATATTCAAAGATTCCCTTGAACTTGTCACTGGTAAGATAGTAGAACACTGACATCCATAACAGGAAGAATCCTGCCGCGATTAATGCAGCATTATATACATACTCATTCGGATTATGCAGAGTACTGAAATTAACGAACTCTACCGGTGATGAACTTATGACACTTGAAGGTATCAGTAATCCCATTAACACGAAAATGAGTATAGCTCCGCTGACATAAATGCCCTTATCTGACTTGAAACTGTCTGTTAGAGGTTTTCTGTCCTTGAATAACGGACTTAACAGCTTAAGGATCAGCGGAATAAGGAACAGAATGATGAATCCAACTGATATCATCTTTGCCTTTGGAGTCTGAACCTGCCTGATTCCGAAGAAGAATATTCCTGATAACGGAGACATCAGAGTACACATTGCCAGAAGGAACATCTTAGGATTCTTCATCTTCATGACGATGTTCTTGCACAGTGAGAATAAGTTATTAAGAGTCCAGTAGAATACCAGTCCGCTTGGTGAATCATACAGGAACACCAGGAAGAACAGAGCCATGACCAGTAACTGGATCTTGGTCTTTAACGGACTTCCCTTGGTATAGATCGATGCACTGATGAGGTTGATGACCGTCATCAGAATCGGCAGAACATTTATGACAAACCCGCCAATGGTAAACATAGCATCCGGTGCACCCAGATCGGCGATAGGTCCAAACGAAGTATCCTTTAACAGTTCAAGATTTGACAGGAAGTTATAAGCCGCAATAAAGAACGGTATTTCCAGTAATAATGACATTGAACCCTTTAAGGCACTTAACGGACTGTAGTCATTCTGACGGTAATAGGTATTGAGCATCATGACTCTCTCATCACCGGAGAAAGTCTCCTTGATGTGCTTGATGCCCTTTTCAAGGCTCTTGGCCTTTTGATTCTCTTCTTCCTGCATCTTGTCAGCTCTGTTATACAGCGGCAATACAAGAATGTTGATGATTAATGACAGAACTATGATGGCAACGCCAGGTCCCTTTCTGATGATTCCCATTGCCTGAGCAAAGATAAGCTCAAACAGCAGTTCCAGAGGTCTGATAATGATTGTGTACAACATGTTAAGCAGCCTCCTTCTCATTCAATTCTTCATATTTGTTCACAAGGTAGTCTACTGTCTTAACGGCGCCTTCACCCTTATGTGTCCAGCACTCGTCTGATATCTGCTTTCTGTTCTTCATCAGTTCAGCAGAATTAAGACACTCATCGATGACTGCCTTCATATTATCAAAGTCTTCTTCTTTCAGCTGCATGCCGATCTTCGGCAGAATGCTGAAGCTCCATAACGGCTCATCCAGCCACCAGGCATCATATGGTGCCTTGTCAAATGAGGTATCGGCAAACATTACCGGCTTGTCAAAGATCAGGAAATAATCAAAGATGACGCCTGAAAAGTCAGAAATCATGATGTCTGATTTCCTAAGTACTTCAAAGTTATCATTGTCCCTGTTCCATTCAACCTGCGGGTACTTATTCATTAATCCTTCAATCATATCCTTCTCACTGGTAAATGATTGCGGATGAGGTCTTACTATGACCTTGTAACCTGTCTTCAGTACGGCATCAATGATCTTTTCTCCAAACTTGCTGAGTATGGCACTTTTAC
>ONPK01000107.1 GCA_900319675.1 uncultured Bacillota bacterium | reverse complement strand
GGTGAATCATCATTGACAAGCACTATCTCATAACTGTATTCACTTGCAAGCGCCTTCATCGTATCCTGAATCTCAGTTACGACTCCGGGAAGCGTCTTCTCGCTTCTGTAACATGGAATTACGAAAGAAATAATGGGCTATTACCAGAGAACTTTTTTCCGGGGAGCATGAAAAAGGTTTGGTGGAAATGTCCTGACTGTGGCTACGAATGGGAAGATACAATCAACAATAGAACAAAAAGACAATCTCCTTGCGCAAGGTGTACAGCACTCAGTCCATTAAACAAAAAGTTATTCAAAGGTATTAACGATCTGGCTACGCTTTACCCTGAACTGCTACTTGAGTGGGACTGGAATAAAAACATAGATATTAGACCGGAAGAAGTTACTAGGAGCTCACACAAAAAGGTTTGGTGGAAGTGTAAAGAATGTGGTTACGAATGGCAATCAAGTGTTAGTAATAGAACTTTTGGTTTTGGTTGTCCAATATGCGGTAGGAAAAAAGCCTTGGAAACAAGAAGAAATAACAAAAGCAAGTTATGAAACTTGCTTTTTGATTTGTCAAACAAAGTATTAGTCGCTGAAATCAGGAACAAATCCATCCGGTACTCCATAAATTATCCACATTACAGGCTTAATGCCACGAAAAGGATAATACCCATCTATATCATCCCATCCCTAGTAATATTTTATTCATTCCAAATAACAATATGGTGCATTTTATGGTGCTATTTTTATTTAGAAAAACACCACAATTGTAAAACAACCAATAAATAAAGGCTTTATTACCATTTGTGGATGAAGTTCCCCTCACTTGCTCCATCGAAAATCAAAGTTCCGCGAGGAACTTTTTTTCTTACATTAAGATACATTAACTTGGTACAATTATCATATAAGGAGGCAATCCGATGAATACTGTAACAAAAAGGTGCTTGCTGTGTTTTCTGGCAGGAGCAGTCATTGATTTTCTTGCAACATATCTGAACATTAACCCCGTTGGAAAAACCGATAATGTATCAATTCCATCTCTTGAATTTACAGTTCCATATAAAGTTCATGATCAGATTTCAGAAAACTTCATCATCCGCATTACCGATAAGGCTTCAGATCCTGAAATAAAACCCGGTACCAAAATGGTAATAGTTCCGGAATCACCTGGAACAATGACGGAAGAACAGTTTAATCAGGTTGCTGAAGGAAATATGGATGTCAGTTCAGAAAAAGGAATCATAACAGTCAAGGACATTACAGCCAAATACTTCAGGACTGATGAGTATACAAATTCATATATTGCAATTGTACGTGATGACAGGACAGACAGAACCTGGCAGTTTACCTTTGACAACCTTAAGAACGCTGAAGTATTATCGATTATTACAAGCATCAGAATACTGGATAATTAGTATTTGAACCTACTTAGAGCAAGTCTAACTATATAAAATCATGCCTGTCGATCTGTTTCGGCGGGCTTTACTGTTCTTTGAGAGGTAAAAACAGTGTTTTCGAACCCGAAAACTATCAAAAAATGGGAAAAAATTGTGAAAATCTTTTGCCTTATTATTAACTTTACATATATAATATTTAGGTAGGAGTATGTGGGTATGGAAGAAAAGAAAGCAATTACAAAAGAAACTTTAGTCGAAAAGGCACAGGAACTGGCCAACAGCGAAAACCTGTCAACAGCATTACGTCAGGTTAGAGATCTGAAAAAACAGTGGCGCAGACTATCAGGTGAGGAAGAATCACTTTACGATATGGAAATGAATGAAAAATTCTACGGCTTTATCGATGCTATCAACGCTAAGGTCACAGCAGCTTATTCTTCAGTAGAAGATAAGAAAAAGGAAATCATTGAGAACGCCAAGAAGGCCCTCGAAATGACAAACATGAAGAAGGCTTCAAACGCAATGAATGACCTGATGGAAGAATGGAAGGCTTCTGGCAGAGCTGCCAAGGAAGTCGACGATGAACTGTGGAATGAATTCACGGAAGTAAGAAATGCATTCTTTGACAAGAGAAAGGCATACTATGACAATCTGGCTGAAACATTCGCTGCCAACAAGGCTGCCAAGGAAGCTCTGATTGCCAGAATCAAGGAAGTCAACCTGATTGAAAACATCAAGGAAAAGACAGCTGCCTTCAACGAAGTCATGGAAGAATGGAAGAAGTCAGGAAGCGCTGGCAGAGAAACAGACGATGAACTGTGGAAGGAATTCAGCGCTGAAAGAAAGCAGTTCTATGCTTCAAGAAACGCTTACTATGATAACCTTAAGGAAACATTCTCTCAGAGAACTGAAGCCAAGAAGGAAATCATCAGCCAGGCTAAGATCAATCTGGCAAGAAGCGAATTCACCGATGAAGAAGTCGAATCCATGAAGGCATTACGCAACAAGTGGAAAGAAGTTGGCAATGCCGGCAAGGAAAACGAAGAAGCATTATGGCAGGAATTCAATGACATAATGAAGCGTTACTTCGACAACATGAGAGATTATAGAAAATAAATCGGAAAATGATGCAGGCCATACGGCCTGCATTTTTTTATGGAATGTTGAACTAAAAGATATTAAAATATTATCGTAAACAAATGCAAAAATAATATCAGTCTGGAGGTGTAACATGGACACTGTAAATAACAAATGCTCAATATGTTTCAAGCCGCTGACACTCTACGGCAGCATCAGCTGTAAGAACGGCATCCTGTGCCGTGACTGTGCCGGCAAGTGCTCCCCTTTCCTCTCTGAGCAGCAGATCATGGAAAAGACCGTTGCCGAGATGAGAGAGCATCTGGAGTACCGCGAAAAGAACCGCGAACTGCTGAAGAATCTTCATTTCCATAAAGTCGTTGAAGGAAGAAATACTCTGTACGTTGATGACAGTGCTGATTACTTCCTGCTGGGCAAGAGCGATGACCTTGTAAACGAGAACTGTGACGTATTCAGAACAAGTGACATTGAAGACATTCTGGTCACCAGAAGCTATCAGTCTGACAACGAAGAAAGCGTCAACATCAACTTAAGCATCAGCTTGAACAATCCGCAGATCAGAAACGCGAAGATCAGGATAAACCTTTTCCCTGACATCCAGCGTAACAGCAATGAATACAAGCAGGCTATCAGAACTGCTGCACTTATCAGAAAGAATCTGAAGAACCTAATGGGAGGTAACGTATGACAAACAGACCTGTTTCAAGAAAGAAGAACATAGTTGAGGGCAAAGGCAAGATTGAAAAGCACGAAGCCGTCGAGACGATCAACAAGGGCGTTAAGAAGAAGGAATGCGTAATTACCAACATTCTGAACGTCTTCAAGGGTAAGAAGGATAACAAGTAAGATGAACAGAAGGAATAACTTTACCAGACTGCTGCTTCTGTTACTGGCAGTCGGCATGGTAATAGGCCTGGTAGTATCAGTACTGCCAAAGAAGCCTGCAGATGATCCGGGCAGAGCCGGAGGCTACAGTTACTATACCCCGCAGTCATACAGCGCCAAGGAATGGAACCTGGCAAAGAATACCATGAAGCTGGATACCGGAGTCATGGAAGGCGCCAGAGCCAAGAGAACCAATATCAGAGGCAACGGACAGGACATAGTAACCATCATGGTATACATGTGCGGCGCTGATCTGGAATCAAGGGCTGCCATGGGTTCATATGACCTGCAGGAAATGGCCAACGCCAAGCTTTCAGATAACGTAAATCTCCTGGTATACACCGGCGGAACGACCAAGTGGCACATCCAGGGCATCTCAAACAAGACCAATCAGATCTACCGCGTATTAGGTGACGGTCAGATAGAATGCATCGTCCAGAATGCCGGTAACGCTGCCATGGTAAATCCGGAAACGCTGTTGAGCTTCCTGGACTATTCCAGCAAGAACTACCCTGCCAACCGTTATGAACTGATCCTGTGGGACCACGGTTCAGGATCAATCGGAGGATATGGCATTGACGAAAGATTCTCCAATCAGCCATCAATGTCCTATGCCGAGATCGATAAGGCTCTGACCAATTCAGGACTTGAATTTGACTTCATCGGCTTTGATGCCTGTCTGATGGCCACACTGGAAAACGGACTGATGCTGGCAGAACACGCTGACTACCTCATCGCTTCCGAAGAGGCAGAACCGGGCATCGGCTGGTACTACACCAACTGGCTGACAAACCTGGCTCAGAACACTTCAATGCCAACAATTGAAATCGGCAAGAACATCGCTGATGACTTCGTGGCAATGAGTGCTCAGAAGGTTCCAAACCAGTCAGCTACCCTTTCCGTAATTGACCTGGCTGAACTCAGCTATACGATTCCAAAGAAACTCACGGCATTTGCCCAGTCCGCAAATGAACTGCTGCAGAATCAGGAATATCAGAGAATTGCCAAGGCCAGAAGCGGATCAAGAGAATTCGCTACCCAGCAGGGAGTCGACCTGATCGACATGGTCGATATGGCCAGCAAGATCAACACTGACGCTGCTCAGGATCTGGCAATCTCACTGCTCAGTGCCGTCAAGTACAATAACGTATCAAGCGACATGACCAACTCATATGGCATATCGATATACTTCCCTTACCGTTCAACCAAGTACGTCAACACCGTACTCAAGAATTATCAGGGAATCGACATGGATAAGGACTACCAGCAGGTAATAAGAAACTTCGCCAGCTATCAGACCAGCGGTCAGGTATCATCAGGCGGTAACAACAACCCTTATGCATCATTATTGGGCAACTACCCGACAGGAGGCTACTCAAGCCAGACATCTTCAGACTCCATCATGTCATTGCTGAACATGTTCTTAGGCGGAGATTCCAGCTACACTGACAACAGCAGCTACAGCAGTTTCTTCACAAACGGTCTGGAATACCTGTTTGGAAGAAGCATCGATCTGGACAAGATCGCAGGATATGTCGCTGACAATCATTTCAGTACCGATCTGACCTGGAAGAACGGCAAGATCAAACTCAGCGAGGAACAGTGGGCATTGGTTGATGACCTGCAGCTGAACGTGTTCGTAAAGGATAAGGACGGCTACATCGATCTGGGTACTGACAATGTATTTGAAATCGATGACAACGGCAATCTGCTCGAAAAAGGCGGAGATACCTGGCTGGCCTTAAGCTGCGATAAGGAAAACTGGACAGTTGTACCTTA
>ONPK01000109.1 GCA_900319675.1 uncultured Bacillota bacterium | reverse complement strand
CAGAACGTTCATTGATTCAGAACCGTTCCAGAAGATAGTCCGCATATTCAATAACGGTGATCCAATTCATGACATGAAGAAAATAAATGAACTGGCAGAGCACTGGGATTACCGTAAGAAGCTGGCTTCAGGCGGAGAAAGACAGCAGGTCAACCGTGAGGATGAATTCGTCGAACAGCACCGTGATGAGCTGATCAGCTGTTTCCGACAGTTGGGCATGCTTGACGAAAAGACAGATATCCCGCTTGTTCCGGACTACATCCTGCCGTTAGGCGGATTCGGCAGTTCCAACCTGAGAAGATGTCTGTTAGCCAGAAAGACCTCAGACCGCTATCCGGATAAGGAAATCAAGATCATCGCTCTCTCCTCCCACCGCAAGATCGTTCAGGAAGGCGAATTTGAATCCATGAAGGATTTCGCCCCGGATGCTCAGACGGAATTTGAGGAAATGGACATGGCCATGAGAAAGGCCTATGATCTCAGGGAAGTCGAATCAACCGAAACGCATAATGAACCGGAGACCAGGGATTACTGGTCACTGATCAGATACACATCCGACAATGAATTAAGAAGTTACTACAGCCTGAGCGCCCCATGTTACGATGAGAACCGCAACAGAGCCAATACCGTTGACACCTTCATCCACTTCCTGAAGTGTTTTGAAGTAGAAAAAGGCAGCATAGTATTCCTCTTATCAACGGCGTTGTACGAACCGTATCAGCTGTATTCCCTTCTGCCGAAGGCCATCGAATATGGTGTAAAGCTGTTCTTTGTCGGCGGAAGCTACAAGCTCAATGATGATGAGATACTGGCAACCCTGTGTCTGCAGGATCTCAAGAGTGCCGTCAATGCCATGAATGAATTCATGGATACATACGAAAATGTCGGAGAGTAAGCATGCTGAACAGATTTTCAAGAACTGAATTACTTTTAGGCAATGAAGCCATGGAAAGGCTGAAAAATGCCCGGGTGGCCGTTTTCGGTGCGGGCGGAGTTGGCGGATACGTCATTGAAGCTCTGGCCAGAAGCGGTGTTGGTACTTTGGACATAATTGACAACGACAAAGTATCACTCACCAACATCAACAGACAGATCTACGCACTGGAAAGTACCATAGGTGAATACAAGGTAGATGTCGTGGAAATAAGATGCAAGGACATCAATCCTGACATTGTCATAAACAAGTATCAAACTTTCTATCTGCCGGAAACCAGTGATCAGTTTGACTTCAGCAGTTATGACTACGTCGTTGACTGCATCGATACCGTAACCGGCAAGATCCAGCTGGTATTACAGGCTAAAGAAGCAGATGTGCCGATCATTTCCAGCATGGGGACCGGCAATAAGATCGATCCTTCAAAGCTGACGGTAACCGACATATCAAAGACGTCGATGGATCCCCTTGCCAAGGTGATGAGACGGGAATTAAGAAACAGAGGAATCAATCATCTCAAAGTCGTATATTCAACTGAGGAACCATTGCCTCATGATCCCGAGGCAGAAAAAGACCTGGAAAGCGACTCAGCTAAGAGATCGATCCCAGGTTCAACGGCATTTGTTCCGCCATCAGCAGGCCTGCTGATAGCTTCGGAAGTAGTAAGAGACCTGATAAAAAGCTAGTTGCCTAGCTTTTTTTCATTCCTTGAATATTGCCCTGAAGGACTTGTACAGCGACAGATACAGGATAACTGCCACGATCACGCATATTACTGCGTTAACGGCGGTGATGCTGCGGGACCAGGCCATCGCTATTGAAGCTATGTCCTGTGGCATGCCCAGTACGTACTGCTTGTAGAAATAACCGAATACCGGGTCAACGATGACATTGAATCCCAGACCGGCAACGGCAGATATGCCCGTGATCTTTATGATCTCTTTCCTGTCATCTTTTTCCTTCAGATTCATCTTTCTGGCGATCATGCCGGCGATGAAACCGATGAAGAACTTCATGATGAAGGTCTTTGGTGCGGAAGTAATGTAACGCGGATCCATCAGGTCAGCTATCGAAAGGCCGATGGCCCCTGCCAGTCCTCCATAAACCGGACCTAATAGCCAGCTTGAAAGCACAACTACTGCGTTGGCAATGTGGATGGCTGTTGACTGTCCAGCCGTAAACTGAATGTTGATCTTGCCATAGGTAAAGGCAACATAGTTTACTGCTATGAACATTACGGTATAGGTAAGATATTTAAGCTTGTGGTTATTGTTCATTTACTTCCTCTGCCACCATGTTTTCCAGGCGCAATATAATGATAGGGCTACCTGACATAACTGTCAAATCTTATGCCTATTCAAGCCTGGTTGAAACGATGATGGCTTCAGCAAGCTTGCTGACAAGTTCGTTATTATCCGACAGCAGGTCATAGATGCCGTCCTCAGACAGTACTCCCCTCTTCAGATCAGCAGGCAGTTTTCCATCCTCATCTGCCTCGAAGTCCTCCATCCACTCCGGAGAACCGTAATATCTGGACAGTTCAGCCAGTCTGCCGCCGTTGGCGATGTAGCGGTCCAGCAGGACTTCCAGTTCATTCAGCAGTTTTCTTGTTTCATCAAGAGTTTCCTCATGATATTTTATTCTTTCGATCTGTTCCATAATGTCACTCCTTCTTAAAACCTCTGAGCATCGCCCAGAGGTTGTTTTTATTTAATACTTTCCAGCCAGGTATCTTAGTTCGGCACCCTTGGAGATGTTGCCCTCTACCTTCAGCTGTCCGTTTACGAACAGCTTATCTGCTGAGGCAATGCCCGTTGCCATGTTGAACAGGTTGTCAAAGGTCGCTGAGATGTATACATCGGCATTGGCATAGCTGTATGGCTGCATTTCCATGCCGGCCTTGGTGAACTTCAGATAGAAAGTTCCCTGACCAGGTCCTTCAATTCTGACCTGACATACGGTCTGATAGTCATCAGGCTGCTTGGCCAGATATCTGTTGCGGTATTCCTCTACGTCCTCATATACCACCTTGAGTGCATCATAGGCATCAACGAAGGTTACGTTCGGGTCATAGCCGCTGCCGCAGATGTCTGAGTACATCTTGAGATAGGTCTGCGCTGACTTGTCCCAGGAGAAGTCCTTGGTCATGCATCTGTGTCTGATCTTTTCAAAGACGTTTCTTTCCGCAAAGTATACCTTTATGGCCTCATCGATTGCCAGCATCAGAGCCTTTGAACTGTAGGCGCTGAATGAGAAGCCGTCACCGATGCCGTCAAAGTCTGAATAAGGTCTTACCGTATCCTTCAGACCGCCGGTTTCATGAACTACCGGTACGGTACCGTATCTCATGGCCATCATCTGTGACAGTCCGCACGGTTCAAATGCAGAAGGCATCAGATAGAAGTCAGCACCGGCAAATACCTTGGCAGCCATTTCCTCAGAATAATTGTCTGAGAAGCCCAGCTGACCCGGATATCTGAGCAGACACTGATTGAAGTAATCAACGTATCTCTTATCGCCCTGACCGAAGATGATCAGCTGAATGCCTTTCTTCATTAATTCCGGCAGCAGTTCTCTGATCAGGTCAATGCCCTTCTGTTCATTCAGTCTGGCTACTACGGCAAATAACGGCCATGATCTTTCCTTGCGTAAGCCGAAGGCTTCCTGGATGTATTCCTTGCAGACAGCCTTGCCGCTTTTATCCTCATCGGTAAAGTTGGCAGGAATTCTGGCATCCTTGCTGGGGTCATAATGATCAGGGTCAATGCCGTTTATGATTCCGTACATCTTTGATTCGATCATGTCGCATACTCCCTCAAGGCCCTTGCCGAACTGCGGCGTATGCAGCTCTCTGGCATAGGTTGGAGAAACGGTCGATACCGCATCTGCCATCAGCATGGCTCCCTTCATCAGATTGACGTCATGTCTTCCCTGGAATTCATAGGCAAGTCCGCCATGATACCAGCCCGGATCAAGGGCAAAAGTCGTTGTCAATTGATCAGCACCGAACTGTCCCTGATAAGCGATGTTATGAATCGTAAATACGGTTCTGATGTTGCCGTATTTTGATCTTCTGGCCTGATCATCCTTGAGATAGATGACAGCCAATGCGCTTTCCCAGTCATTGCAGTGAATGATGTCCGGCATGAAGTCAATGTAATCCAGAACATCAATTACGGCCTTTGAGAACCAGGCAAAGCGGAACTTGTCATCGTCATATCCATAAAGCTTGTCTCTATTGAACAGATCTTCATTGTCAATGAACCATACCGGAACTCCTGAAAGTTCACCCTTCAGCAAGCCGCAGTAAAGTGAAGCGTTGCCTAACGCTACCCTGACATCTCTGACAAATTCGATCTGATCGGCAAATCTGTCCTTAACGCACTTGTAATACGGTGTGATTATCACCAGTTCATTGCCCAGCTTCTGCAAGGCAGGCGGTAAGGAGAAAGCTACGTCAGCCAGTCCGCCCGACTTTGAGAACGGAGCACATTCACTTGTCACAAATAGTATTTTCATATTATGTCCCCACTGTTAACTATCTATACTATACCCCAAATCCAGCAGTTTGAGTATTGCCTTATGATATATCTCCAGACATTTCACGCAATCATCCAGTGAAATACGCTCATTCATCTGGTGAAATCCGCTTTCCTGGTCTGGAAATACCGGTCCCATGGACACGCAGTTACCCACGACCTTGGCATATGAACCGCTGTCGGATATAAACGGTTTCTCATCGGCATTCATTACTTTGTTATAAATATCTAACAATGCCTGCACATGATGATCATCTTCCCTGACCAGTGATGCCGGCGCTTCATAAACCAGTTCAAATTCATGATCAGGCAGATGTCTTTTCAACTGTTCCATTATCCTTTCAGGATCTGCACCCATGGGGTATCTGATGTCCACCTTGCCGGACACTTCCCCGTTCTTGATGTTTAGAGCTCCCAGATTAACGGTCAGGGATCCCATTTCCTTACTGTCACAGGCTATTCCCAGACCTTTTCCATGGTAATCATGGAACGCTTCATGCAGTTTTTTCAATGATTCATCCCTGCACACGTCGCCAAGCAGCTTCAGCAGATCAATCAGGGCACTGTGCCCCTTTTCAGGATGGGAAGAATGTGCAGCGACGCCAAACGTCTCGATCTTCAGACCTCCCTTGAGTTTCCTGACCCTGCCGTTCATCTCATCTGCCAG
>ONPK01000111.1 GCA_900319675.1 uncultured Bacillota bacterium | reverse complement strand
GTTCTTCCCCGGAGCGTTTTTTATCTTTTTTGCTAGATATCTGTCTCTTTCCTCAACAAGAACTTTACTGATGGAAGGAAATTCAGCGCTGACTTCCTTCAATGCCGCATCAAGCATGTCCTTTTCCTGCAGTTTCATGATCTCTTCTTCAGAAATGTCCTCATCATCAAATAATGTTGATATGATCGTCGTCAGAAGCTTTATCTTGTCCTTAACACCCAGGGCAGCCCAGACTCTCTTGAACGTCGTCTGGATCTTGCGGTCAGCCAGTACCAGAGTAGCTCCGGTTTCTTCTGCCTTTCTGATGCCTATCATCATTTCCTGACCACTCTTGGAATCAAGCTGCTTTGCCAGTTTCTTCTGGTAGTTTCCCAGAATAAGATTGACCAGCATGAAGCCGACTTTCTTTTCCTTGATGATCTTGGTAATGTTTGTGTCTCTGTATTTCTGAGGATTCTTGACATTCTGATACCTGTCTTCGTCAAGTTCAATGCAGATGCAGTCAGGGTTGATCTCATCGATCGTCTTTTCCGTCAGTTCTGCGCTTTCCTTTGAAACGTGGGCAGTAGGTATCAGTGTTATGTTTTTGTCCTGGTATTGCAGCTTAATCAGTTCTACGCTCATAAATAACTCCTGTAAGTATTATAGTACATATTTGGCGAATTTGTTCCAGCAGTTATACAGCCCACCATGGGCACCTAACATTTGGGGTTAACTTACACGGTTAATGTATGATATAATATCAAAATGAAAAGAGGTTGTATCAATGGATTTTTCTCTTACATATGAATCTATTATAAGATATATCCGCATTGCCGTAGATATTCTGGTCGTATGGGTATTGATAAACTATATCATCAAGGCTGCCAAGGCATCTCAGAGAACCATTCAGATTTTCCAGGGTGTCATTTTCATCCTTGTTGTTCAGGCATTGGCAAGACTGATAGGACTGACCACTGTAGAATGGATCACCAACAACATCGTATCCTGGGGTTTCCTGGCCATCATCGTCGTATTCCAGCCTGAAATCAGATCAATACTTGAACGTCTGGGCAAGAGTAATGCCTTTGCCAGAATCTCCGTATTGAGCGCAACTGAAAAGGAGAGACTGGTTGACGAACTGGTAGCTGCCACAGCTAACTTATCCAACAGCAAGACAGGTGCTCTGATCACTCTGGAACAGAGCCATTCATTGAACGAATACATCAAGACTGGCGTTCCGCTGAATTCACTGGTTTCAGCTGAACTGCTCTGCTCAATCTTCGTTACTTCAACTCCTTTGCATGACGGAGCCGTCATCATTCAGGGTGACAGACTGGCCTGTGCATCAGCTTATTTCCCGCCGACAAACATGGAATTACCGTCAAGATACGGTGCCAGACACCGTGCAGCCATCGGCATCAGTGAAGTATCGGACGCCGTTACCATTGTCGTTTCAGAGGAATCAGGCAGAGTAGGTGTAACCTATAACGGCAAGATCTTCCAGATGAATGAACAGAAACTCCGTTCATTCCTGACCAAGATCATCCTTAATAAGGAAACGGTAACAGTCAAGAAGAAGGACGTAACCGCTGCTGAAAGCGTCAGCATTGAATCGCTGATCGAACAGAACAGCGTCAAGGAAGAAGTAGATTTCAAGGACAGCTCTTCAGGTAATCTGAAGCAGATGAAGACCTTCCAGTCAACGACATTCCGTCAGGAAGTCGAAGAGGAAGAGAGAAGGATCTACGGAACACAGAACAGCAAGCCGAAACAGCAGGCCAATGCCATCCAGCAGGTCGTTAATGACATCGCTGCCGAGGCCAGGACTACGGTTCCGGTACCGGTCAATGAGTCTGAAACAGCCGGTAAGATAAAGATCAAGACCGTTCAGGTTCCTAAGGAGGAGATCCATGAAGTCAAGGAGGAAACTCCTGCTTCAGATGATCAGCCTTCAGAAGGAGGTAATTAGTCATGGCAAAGAAAACTGAAAAGAAACAGAGAGATTCAAAGGAAAAGCTCGAACTTGCTCAGAAGATAGCCGACAATTCCCAGAAGGTCGTAAATACCTATGCCAGCGTTGAAAACGCCGTAGTATATTTCTTCAGAAGAGTCATGGGCGGATTAAACAAGCTGATCTTTGATTCAAAGTTCTCAAAGATTGCCGCTCTGGTAATCGCCGTAATCATTTATCTGGCAGTAAACGCTGACAATACTTCTACGTTGAATGTCACCCAGGCTTCACAGATCAATGACATTCCCGTACAGGTAATGTATAACAGTGAGATCTATGAAATTTCCGGCATACCTGAAAAGGCCAACGTCATAGTCACCGGTGACATGAGCGACATTACCCTGCAGAAGAGCCAGACCAACTCAAGGCTGACAGCCGACCTGTCTGGTCTGACAGAAGGCACATATTCCATTAAACTGACACCGTCAAACTTCATTTCCAGACTGACAGTAAACGTCCTGGATACACCGACGGTTACGGTTACCATCAAGAAGAAGACAACAACGAGATTCAACATCTCTTATGAGTTCATCAATACCAATAGCATGGACAGCATCTACTCACTGTCTGAACCTACATTTGACCAGACCGAAGTTCTGATCAGAGCATCACATGACACGATCGACGGAATCTCATTCGTAAAGGCTCTGATCGATGTAACCGGAGTAAATGACAGCTTTACCAAGGCATCAAAGGTCGTTGCCTATGACCAGAACGGTAACAGAGTTGCCTGTGACATCATTCCGGATACGGTACAGGCTACCGTAGCGGTTTCATCACCGAACAAGACCGTTCCGATCATCGTCAGACCTGTTGGCACGCTGCCTGATAATCTGGCAATTGATGACATTTCAATCGACTACTCAACTGTTACGGTTTATGCACCTAACAGCATACTTGATACGATCAATGCCTTCTACATCGACCTTGATGTATCAGGCATAACCAAGAATACGGCTGTATCAACGGCTCTGACGGTACCAAGCGGCGCCAATAAGATCAGTGTTACCAAGATCAACATGGACATCACCGTAGCCGCCAGTACCTCAAGGATCATCGAAGACGTACCTCTGGAGTGGTTCAACAACACCTCTGAGTACAGATTCGGAACAGTAAATACTGATGACTCATACATGGATGTCATCGTAAAGGGTACCGAAAACAACATCAAGGACCTCACCGTACAGGACGTAAAGGTTGAGTTTGATGCAAGCGGTCTGTCACTGGGCATCCAGGAAGTACCGCTGATCGTAACCGGCAACAACCAGTTCGTTTCTTACTCGATCCTAGACGGCAGAACAAGCGTTGAGATCCAGGTCGTAGCTAACAGTTAATTCCAAGTGCTTGCTTGATTGCATCAGATAACTGATGCCGGCAGGTCATGTTAAAAAGCACTTTTCAGTGCTTTTTGTTTAAAGAGGTTCATATGGTAGATTATTCAATTGGAAAAATCAGTGAAATAGTACACGGCAGGCTGCAGGGTGATCCTGAGATCGTCATTCACGGTGTCATTACCGATTCCAGAAAGCTCACGTCTGATGAACTTTTCGTGCCGATAAAGGGAGAAAGGTTTGACGGACATGACTTTGTCAGGGGACTGTTTGAAAAAGGCCTGAAGGCCAGTTTCTGGCAGAATGACCACAAAGAGCGTCCTGAAGGAAACCTCATCATTGTTGATAACGTTGAAAGGGCATTGCAGCAGCTGTCCACATACTGGCGTTATGACATCAAGGCAAAGGTAATTGGTGTTACCGGAAGCAGCGGCAAGACCAGCACAAAGGACATCATTGCGTCAGTTCTTTCCGTAAAATACAGAGTTCATAAGACATCAGGCAACCAGAACAATGAGATCGGCATACCGCTGACCTTACTGGCAACAGAAAGAGATGATGACTTTTCTGTTGTTGAAATGGGCATTTCTGACATCAATGAAATGATACCGATGGTTGACATAGTAGATCCTGACTATACGGTAGTAACCAACATCTCACCGGCTCATATTCTGAAGTTCAAGTCAATTGATACGATCGTAAGGGAGAAGTGCCTCATAAACTGTAAGCTGAAGGATGGCATCTGCTTCTTTGCCAATGAAGCATATGGCCTGAAAAAGGAAATCAGATCACAGAAGCTCAGAAACAGACCCGTAAGCTATGGCTTTGACAGCGATGCTGATCTGGTGATTGAAAAATGCGAATTTGCGGAAAATGGCATGAGATTCAAGACAGACTGGTTTGATGAATGGTTTGATCTGCCGATACTTGGCAGACATCAGGTAATCAATGCCTGCAGCGGTGTTGCCATTGGCAGAACATTCGGACTATCATATAAAGAGATACAGGAAGGCTTAAGCAGGGTAACACTGACAACCCACAGACTTCAGATCAGAAGAATCAACGGTGCAACGGTCATTGACGACACCTATAACAGCAATCCAGGAAGCCTGAAAGCAGCATTAGAGTTACTGTCAGCATATGATGATAAATATGATAAATACGCTGTTTTAGGCGACATGCTTGAATTGGGAGATGAATCTGACAGCCTGCATGCCGGAATCGGTGATTCAATAGACTTCAGCAAGTTCAGGGATACGTATCTTCTTGGCGAAGAGATGAAGAATCTGGAAGATAACCTGAAAAGGCAGAACATCAGCTGTCATCACTATTCTGACAGAAGTGAGTTACTTGAGGATTTGAAACAAATAACCAGGGAAAATAGTATAATATTATTTAAGGCCAGCAATGGTCTTAGATTCTATGATCTGATTTCAGATTTGGAGGCAGCGTATGGGAATTAAGTTAGGCGTATTATTTGGAGGACAGAGTCACGAACATCCTGTCAGTCTGATGTCCGTTTCATCAGTACTGGCTAATCTGGATGAGAAATATGACATATACATGGTAGGAATTACCAGAGATGGCTGCTGGCTTCACTACAGCGGTTCAATAGACAAGATCGAAAACGGAGACTGGGAAAAGGATCCTGAGAATGAGGAAGTCATTCTTTCTACCAATCCTGCCCATCACGGTTTCTATGAGACAAGAAGTAACAGATATCATTATGTTGATGTAATCTTCCCGGTACTGCATGGACGTAATGGGGNAAGATGGGACTATTCAGGGCTTATGCCAGCTGAATGGCATTCCATGTGTTTCCTGTGACATCACCAGCAGCGCCATTGCGATGGACAAGGAATTCACGCATCTGGTTGCTGAAAGCTATGGCGTACCTATGGCCAGATACATGCCATTGCACAGATCAGATCTCATCCATGTTGACAAGCTCTATGAGATGTTAACGGAAAAGTTCGGACTGCCATTTTATGTTAAGCCTAGCAAGGAAGGATCATCCTTCGGTGCTCATAAGATAACTGACAGAGACAGCTTTGAAGTTGAATCGATGACTTATGGCATGTGGTGGGGAGGGGAAGCCGCCTTGCTTTTTAGTACGGCCGTTGATAAGCCTGTTTGTAAAACGATGTCAAATGGTGAGTGTCGGTATGTTGTCGTTTTAGCGAAAAAAGCAGCAAATAAAAAAGAGGGAAAAGTATTTTTCTATGATAGGGAAACGGGTAAAATAGTAGAATATGAGGATTCTGTGCCAAGTTCGAGTTTTGCTGATAATTATTGGCCATTCCATAAACCGGACGGAACCTGGTTGCCCGATTATAAATGGAAATAGAATCGAGGATGACGGCAGCCCTCTACACTGCTCACACCTGTTCACGTGTGTAGCCCCTTAACTAACGGACCATTTTTTATTATATTTGGCACCCTGCTTTAAGGTGCATAATGTTTGATTTAAGTGCTTTTTTTGATGGAATGTCCAAGCCCTTGCTTCGTAACGCCCATGCCAAGGCGTTCGGCAAAAAGGGCCTTTTGAATAATGCTCTCATCCAGTCCGAAACGCTCTCTTACTATTCCGACAAGGAACGCGTTGCGGGACTCTTTTCCAAGATGGAATTGTGGCAGCGCCGCTGCCTGAACTTGATTTACAATAGCGGCTCCAGGGGCCTTGCGTTTAATGAGCTTAGACTGACGGTTCCTGTGAGCAAGAACCGCGAACTCCAGACGTTCCTCCTTACGATGTGCCGCGAATACGTGCTTTACCGCTCCTTTGTGGGTGGTACGCCGATTTACATGGGCTTTAGCGATTTTATCGGTTGCTTTGACATCAAGCCCGAAGGCGAAATCGACACGGTATCCCCGCTGATTTCTTACCAGAACCTTTTGGACTGGCATATTTGCGTCGTGCTCGCGAACGCGAAAAAGAAGCAGCTCCGCATCAACACGAACGGAACGCTCCACCGCCGTGGCCGCCAGATCTGCGCCGAAGTGTTTACCGCTTCCCGCCACGCTTCTGAAAAGGCCTGCGAACAGGAAATCTCGCTCATCTTCAGTTTCCTCGTGCAGAACGGCTGGCTCGAACGCGAAAACACATTCTTGCTCCCGTCCGCATCTGCGATTGACTTTATTCACAAGAACGGCTTCCGTCTCCATCAAGACGTAATTTCCTGGTGGATCAAGGAGCGCTTCCATGGCGACCGCGACCTTTGCGCCCGCCTGCTCTCTGGCATTGGCGAAGGCCTCTCCGCTGCTGACGCCGCACAGCTTTTCTGGGTGATGGATCCGTCCTACCGCCTGCAAGAAAAGAACAAGGTCTTGCCGTGGGAATTTTTGCCGCGTCCGCTTTGCGAACTCTGGATTTTGGGCCTTGTCGATTTCCGCATGGCTCAAGGCAAGGTGACTGCCGTTGTCGTTAGCAAGTCCGGCAAGGACTGGCTCGATACATCTATCGCCTCGATTCCCGAAGCAAACCTCACCGCGCTCCCGAACTTTGACTTGGTCGTCTCGACCGGCATGGCCCCGCGTGTGCTCTACTCCCTCGCATGCCTTGCGAAGGTCAAGAACGACGAAACGTTCCTCTGCTTCACGCTCGAAAAAGAAACGTATGTTGCGGGCCTCAAGAGTGGCTTCCCGGAATCCGAAGTCGAAAATCTCCGGAACTGGCTCAAGCCGCCTGAGAACGTCTCCTCGACGCTTGCCGAATGGAACGCCTCGTTCTACGGCGCCAAGGTGCGCACTGCCCGACTCCTTAAGGTCGAAAGCAAGGAAGTCCTTAGCGAACTTTCCCGCTTCCCGCAGTTCATGGAATGCACCGAGGAATACATCCCGGGTTACGGCTTCATTTTGAATCCGGAACTGGAATCCCGTGCTTTCGAAATTCTCGAGAACTACGGATTCTTCCCATATGCAGGTGAATCGACTGAAAACCGCACTCCTGCCGCCCAGGAAGAATGGAAGGCCGAATTCTCGATTGCATGGCCCGAAGCAAAGAAGATCGACTACGAGCTGCGCGACGAAGCTGACGAAGCTTCTGCCCAGGCGACGATGGATTCTACCAAGTACGGTAGCGTTTATCAGAAGCTGAGTACGTTCGACCTCGTGAAGGTCCTCCGTTACGCAAAGACCGTGGGTACTCCGCTTGCGGCAAAGATCATGGACAAGACCAAGCGAAACGCAAAGCTCGAAGAAAAAATGTTCTACGTGCATGCGCTCCACCTCGCGAAATCCCCGTCGATGGTCGAAATCCAGGAAAGCGGCAAGGAAGAGAAGTTCTCGCTCGATCTTTCGTTTATTCAGGAAATCAAGGTCCTGAGCAAGAA
>ONPK01000113.1 GCA_900319675.1 uncultured Bacillota bacterium | reverse complement strand
CTGCCTGTACGTCGGTGATTCGGAAGTTGACATCAGGACGGCCGAAAACTGCGGCATAGACTGTGCCTGCGTCACCTGGGGATTCAGAACGGTTGAGGAATTAAGAAGAAACGGGGCAGTCATGCTTTGTGACAGTCCTGAGGACATACTGAGGCTGGTAAGAGAATGACATTGAAACTGATCAGAAACGACATAACGAAAATGAAGACCGAGGCCATTGTCAATGCGGCAAATGAGCAGCTTAAGGCCGGAAGCGGGGTATGCGGAGCCATCTTTAACAAGGCCGGCTACCGTCAGCTCACTGAAGCCTGCAATGCCATCGGACACTGCGATACGGGTGATGCCGTCATTACCCCGGGCTTTGATCTGTGCAGATACATCATCCATACCGTCGGGCCGATCTGGCGCGGGGGAAAATACGGGGAACCTGAACTGCTCAAGTCCTGTTACATCAGGTCACTTGAACTGGCCAGAAAGTATGAGATCGAATCAATATCCTTCCCGCTGATTTCGGCAGGCATCTACGGCTATCCCAGGGATGAGGCCATAATGATTGCCTTTGAGGCGATCCAGGAATTCCTGCAGGATAATGAAATGGAAGTAAACCTGGTCTTCTATGACCGCAAGAGCTTCCTTTCCAATAGCGTGCGCTTTGACGCCGTAAGCCGCTACATCACCAGTAACTACTATGAACCCGTACAGGAAGAAAGGCAGCTGGTCCATTACAATCAGGCATTTGATCATGCCATCCCGCTGGGCAGAAAGCCAGCTAAGCAGTCCAGAAAGCTGGAAGATCTCATAAAGTACAAGGGCGAGACCTTCTCCGAAATGTTGTTAAGACTGATCGATGAAAAGGGCTATACGGATGTTGAAACCTACAAGAGAGCCAACATCGACCGCAAGCTGTTCTCCAAGATCCGCAATAAGGAATATCAGCCTTCCAAGCCGACGGCACTGGCATTATGCATTGCCCTTAAGCTTAACAGGGATGAAGCCAGGGATCTGTTGGCAACAGCCGGTTATGCCTTATCCCATAGCAATGTCACCGACATCATCGTGGAGTACTTCCTGAGCATTAAGAACTACAACATCTTTGAGGTCAATGAGACGCTGTTCTACTTTGATCAGCCGGTCCTGTAAAATGTCGCATTGAAAGCGACCTGGCAGAAAAGAATAAATGATATCCTCCTTTTGTAAGAAAAAAGGAGGATTTTAAATGAGCAAGACAACAGAAGTAGTATTTATCCTGGACAGAAGCGGATCAATGGCCGGTCTTGAAAGCGATACGATCGGCGGTTTTAACGGCATGCTTGAAAAACAGAAGGAACTTGAGGGCAGGGCATATCTGACCACGGCACTGTTCGATGACAGATATGAGCTGCTGCATGATCACATCGACATCAGAAAGGCTGAGAAGCTGACGGAAAAGCAGTATTATGTCAGAGGTTGTACGGCCCTGCTGGATGCGGTGGGCTATACCATTCAGAAGATCGCTCATGAGAAGGATGAGGACAGTCAGGTGATCATGATCATCACCACCGATGGCTATGAGAATGCCAGTCATGAGTATACCTACGCTTCTCTTAAGAAACTGATTGAAAAGAAGAAGAAAGAGGGCTGGGAATTCATTT
Source organism: uncultured Bacillota bacterium (assembly GCA_900319675.1). GTDB lineage: Bacteria > Bacillota_I > Bacilli_A > Erysipelotrichales > Erysipelotrichaceae > RUG521. The sequence continues at coordinate 3,330 of ONPK01000113.1, read as the reverse complement.
TCCTGGGAGCCAACATCGACGCTGCCGAGACAGCAGGCAGATTTGGGGTAGGAGCTGACAGGTCAGCCAACTTCCACAATGACGCCATGGGCATTGAAGCCAACTACCGCGCCATTACCAAAGCAGTAGGTGCCTTCAGGCAGAAGGCAGCCGTGGACGGCAGCTGGTCTGAAGAAATCAACGAAGATTACAATAAGCGTAAATAATCAATTGAGAAAATCACTCCCTGCTGATACAATGGAATAGCTGAGTAAAAGCAGGGAGTGGTTGTAAATGTCCAGAGTATATGAAGATTTAGATAAGATTCCAAGAGGTCTGGCTTCAGATGTCATTACCGAGGGCTGTCTGGTACTGGAAGGCGGTGCCTTCAGAGGCCTGTATACGGCAGGTGTTCTTGATGCCTGGATGCAGAATGACATCAATTTCAGATGTACGATCGGTGTAAGCGCCGGGGCCCTGACGGGAACCAACTACATGGCCGGTCAGATCGGACGCACGGCCAGAGCCAATCTGGGCTACCGTCATGATTCAAACTTTGTCGGCATGGAGTCAGTCAGAAAGGCTCACAGCGTCATCAGACTGGACTTCCTGTTCAAGGACTACAACGCCATTGAGATGCTCAATGTCAGAAGGTTCTTCGATCCTGACAGAAGGTTCGTTGCCGTAGCCACCAACTGCGATACCGGCAAGCCTGTATACTTTGACCGAGACTACTGCGGCAACATCTTTGAGGCCATAAAGGCCAGCGCGTCAATGCCGTTTGTCACGCCGATGGTAAACGTTGACGGCATAAACTGCCTGGATGGTGGCAGCACCTGCAAGATCCCGTATCAGTGGGCTATCAATGAAGGCTACGAGAAGATCGTCGTCGTCAAGACCAGGGAGAACGGCTTCCGCAGAAAGGTCAGCGAACGCAAGCCGGCAACCACGATCTACCGCAATCATCCTGAATTCGCGGCTGCTCATGACATGAGTGCCGAGAACTACAACAGGCAGTGTGATGAGATCGACAGGCTTTCAGCCTCGGGAAGAGTATTCGTCGTAGCACCGAGCGAACCGGTAAGGGTAGGACGTGTTGAAGGTGACATGGACAAGCTCGGACACCTCTACTGGCTGGGCTACAACGACGGCATGAACATACTGCCCCAGCTGAAGGAATATCTGAATAAATAAAAAAACAGGATCCGAATTGTGAGAAAATTGACTAATTTTCTTAAAATTGTTAAAATATTAACAAGGATTACTGAAGAGTAAGGCACGAATCAGCAACGGTTTGTGCCTGTTTATTTAAGGCAGTAGAAGTGTGAGGCGAGAAAGGTGGCTCCAAGAACAAAAAAGACCGTTGAGGGAAACAATCTGGACGTTACACAGCAACAAGTAAAGAATTTACTTTACAAGCGGGTAAAAATCACGTATCATACTAGAGGTAGAGAACTCAGTGATACGGGAGTCATTACCGCTGTCTTTGGTAAGATATTTACATTCGAATATGAGCGAAACGGACAGAAGTTCAAGTCCTCATTCACCTATACGGACGTAATGACCGGAGGCATAAGCATCGCTCCTGAGGAGTGATCGCCGACATGCACCAGTGGCGGAATAGGCAGACGCGTACGTCTCAGACGCGTATGATGAGAGTCGTGTGAGTTCAAGTCTCACCTGGTGCACCATAAGGAAAAACGGAACCTCGATGAGGTTCTTTTTTTGTTTCAGGCATATTTATTTAATTAGTTTACATTTGTTATAATGTGGGTGAATGGAGGTATCTTATGGCTGACAAGAACGCAAAACCCGGAATGAACGGAAACATCTATGTTCCGTATGAAAAGAGAACAGGAAACGAGTCAATAGTTTATTTTACAAGAGACCTTTCGCCAAAGGGATTAATGAAGGCATATGAAAAGGTTGACGGCAACATCTGCGAATGCGGAAAGACCGCCATCAAGCTGCACACCGGCGAACCTCACGGACCGAACATCATCCCGTCCGCCTGGATAAAGGAGTTCATGGAGAATGAACTGCCGGACGCAACGATAATTGAGACAAACACCTACTACAATGGTGACCGTTATACCACGGAACGTCACAGAAAGACCCTGAAGGTCAACGGCTGGACATTCTGCGACGTAGACATTACCGATGAGGAAGGCACGACATTACTGCCTGTCAAGGACGGCAAGTGGTTTGACAACATGTCTGTCGGCAGTCACATGACCAAGTATGACAATCTGGTCGTTCTGACCCATTTCAAGGGCCATACAATGGGCGGCTTCGGTGGTTCCAACAAGAACATCGGCATCGGCTGTGCAGACGGCAGGATCGGCAAGAAGTGGATACACACTCAGGAAGGATCAAAGGACATGTGGAGTATAAGCCAGGAGGAACTGATGGAAAAGATCTCCGAGTCCACAAAGGCAACCATTGACTTCTTCGGCAAGAACGTTACCTACGTTAACGTAATGCGCAACATGTCTGTTGACTGTGACTGCGCAGGTGTTGAAGCTGCCCCGGTCGTTACACCAAACGTCGGCATTCTGTCATCTACGGACATCGTGGCAATTGACCAGGCCTGCATAGACATCGTTTATGCCATGAGCAATGAAGAGAATCATGCACTGAAGGAAAGAATTGAAACACGTCATGGCTTACGTCAGATCAGTTACATGAAGGAACTGGGCATGGGCAACGACAGATACATTCTGATCGACCTGGACAATGACGAAGTCAGGATCTTCCCGAAGGACTGCGTAAAGGACCTCAAGCCTTTTACCAAGTAAGAATGAACATACCGGCTGAAAAGCCGGTTTTTTTATGCTAGAATCTATTCAGGTGATCAGCATGAACAGAATAGCCAGATTTGAAAAGGTAACAAGAGAACAGTTCATTAAGGACAGTAACATTGAAGACGTCAGGATCTATGATGAGATAGAGCTGCCGGCAAGAGCCACAAGAGGCAGTGCCGGCTATGACTTTCACATCCCCTTTGATCTGGAATTAAGTCCGGGCGAGACCTGCAGAGTGGCAACCGGAATAAGAGCCAGAATTGACGAGGGCTGGGTATTGCAGATATTCCCGAGAAGTTCTCTGGGCTTCAGGTACCGCCTGCAGCTGGACAATACCGTGGGCATCATCGATGCGGATTACTACCATGCTCTAAATGAAGGCCACATCATGATCAAGGTCACCAATAATGGCAATAAGCAGCTTTCTTTAAGGAAAGGAGACAGGTTTGCTCAGGGCATCTTCATTCCCTACGGCATAACCGAGGATGATGAGGCAAGCGAGGAAAGGACCGGAGGCTTCGGCTCAACCAACAGGCAGTAAGAGACC
>ONPK01000114.1 GCA_900319675.1 uncultured Bacillota bacterium | reverse complement strand
TGATTCTCTGTCCTACATCCATTTCTGTTACCTCGGTTTAATAATACTAAACAATTTGGTTAATATTATTTAACAGGTTTAATTATATTCTTTCTTCTGCAATAATCAACATTTTTTATCATTATTTTTCAGGCACAAAAAAAGACATGGAAACTACCATGTCAGTTTTTCTTAAAGTACGCTGTCCAGCAGCTGTCTTAAGACCGGTGCTGCCTGATAACCCATGACGGTCTTTACTTCTGCGCCGTCCTGGAACAGTACCAGTGTAGGAATGGCGGCTACGCCAAATCTTCTGGCCAGATCCGGATCATTGTCAACGTTGACCTTCAGGATCGTAGCTCTGCCTTCGTATTCCCTGCTTAGGTTCTCCAGAACAGGTGCCAGCATCTTGCATGGGCCGCACCAGTCTGCGAAGAAGTCAACGAGTACTACGCCTTCGCTTACAGCCTTGTCGAATTCATTTGTTGTGATTATCTGCATTTATCTCTTCTCCTTATAAAGTGAACTTGCGGCTTCTTCATCGATGATGATGACTACGTCAGGATGTTCCTGCAGAATTGATGCCGGAACCTTCTCATTGACGACGCCCATAACGGTTGCTCTGATGGCATTGGCCTTGTTCTCGCCATTTGCCAGTAACATGATCTTTCTGGCAGCCATGACATTGGAAATGCCCATGGTGATTGCCTGTGTAGGAACCTTGCTGATGTCGTTGTCAAAGAAACGGGCATTGTCCTTGATGGTTGATTCTTTCAGATCAACGATGTGAGTTACGGAATCAAACGGTGTATCAGGTTCATTGAAGCCGATGTGGCCGTTTGAACCGATGCCAAGTACCTGCAGGTCGATGACGTTTTCAGCAAGTGCTTCATTATATTCTCTGCATCTGTCTTCCAGATCTCCTTCGCTTGAAGGAATGTGGATGTTCTCTTCCTTTACGTCCAGTCCGCTGAAGAGATTGCGGTGCATGAATGAAAAATAACTCTCGGGATGAGACTTTGGCAAACCAACGTATTCATCCAGATTAAATGTGGTGACATCTTTGTAGGATGTGCCGTTTTCCTGATGATCCTTTATCATCAGTTCATACAGTCCGATTGGAGAGGAACCTGTTGCCAGTCCCAATGTACAGTCAGGCTTATTCGTTACGATCTGATGCATGATCTCAAATGCCTTTTCGGCAATTTCCTGTTTATTCTTAACTCTGATAACCCTAATCATAATTTATCACCTACACTATCTTACCATCTTATTAAAGCGTTTTCAATTGAAACTATCTGGCCCGATTTCGCGGTACTCTGAGCTTCAAACCGCCCGGTACAATCTCAATTACAGCCTCCTGAAGATGAGTATTTTCACCATCCACCTGTAAGGCTACGGGCCGGTCAAACTTCATTTCCAGCTTTCTTCCCTGCATGAATTCACATTCCTTTTCATGCAGATGATTGCCCTTCAGATACTTGACGATGATTCTGAAGAACTGTGACAGCTTTATTGGACCGTTGAAGAAACAGATATCGAACAGTCCGTCCGTCATGTCAGCGTCTGGTGATGGCGTGAAGCATCCGCCGTACTTGCTGCCATTGCAGATGGCTACCAATACTGATTCTCTTGAATACTTCTTCCCATCAACGGTAAGATCCATGTGGAAGTTCTTGGGATGAGTTCCAACTACCAGAGCACTGTAGGCATAGACGATGCTGCCCGGCATGTTGTACTTCTGCTTGACATAGTCACATGCATATATGTTTATTTCCGCATCAATGCCGAATGATGAAACATTCATGAACTTTCTGGAACCGTTGAATACACCATAATCTATGCTGATGTCTTCGCCTTCCAGTAAGCCTCTTACCAGCTCTTCATCTGACAGTTTTCTGGTATCGATGCTCTTGTAGAGATCATTGCCCGTTCCAGCAGGAAATACACAGAATCCAACGCCGTCATTAAGGCCGTTAAGGATCTCATTGGCCGTGCCGTCACCGCCCACTGAATAGATGATGACATCATCTTCGCTGTGGTATCTGGCAGCTATTTCCCTGGCATGCCCCGGTCTTTCCGTTCTGATGATCTCATAATCACCGGGATTTTTGACAAAATACTCTTCTATGAACGGAATGAATTTCAGACTTCTGCCCTTTCCACTTACCGGATTTACAATAAAGATCGATTTCACATTCACAACGTACTTCTCACATTCCTCATGTGAGCCGGCCTCAACCATTACTCTGATGAGAGGTTCCGTACCGCTTTCTCTGACGAGAATGCGTCCGTTGTCTCCAAGCTGTTCAGCGACCTTGGCTACGGCTGCCTGTACGTCCGGATCATTCTGAGCCTCAGGCTTTGACTTTACTCTGACGTTCTTGAGGACCTGTGGATAGAATACGACCGGTTCTGCCAGTACAGACATCGGTTTCTCCTTTGCCAGCATTACTTCCATCATCTTAAGAGATGTCAGAATGCCGTCGCCTGTCGTAGCGTATTTGGAGAAGATGATGTGTCCTGACTGTTCGCCGCCGATCCTGTGTCCGTTGGCAACCATGTTCTCATAAACGTACTTGTCACCGACCTTGGTCTTTTCATACGTTGTAACGACGGTATTGTTGATGAGCTTGCCTCTTTCCTTCATGTACAGACCATAAATGTACAAAATGTGGTCTCCTGTGATGACATTGCCCTTTTCATCAACGCACAGGCATCTGTCAGCGTCACCGTCATAGGCGAATCCTACATCCAGATGATTTTCAACGACATACTTCTGCAGTCCTTCAATGTGAGTTGAACCGCAGTTGGTATTGATGTTGAAGCCGTCCGGTGTATTGTTGATTACGAAGGTCTGAGCTCCCAGGGCATCAAATACGCCCTTGGCAATGGCCCATGATGCGCCGTTTGCACAGTCAAGGCCTACCTTATAGCCGTTAAAGGAATACTTGCCCATTGAGATGAGGTAACCCATGTATCTGTTTCTGCCTGATACATAGTCAACTGTCTTGCCGATCTCATCACCGGTAGCCAGTGGAACTTCAAATTTATCATCAATGTAGTCTTCTGCCATCTCCAGAACTTCCGGATCCATCTTCTCACCGTTATAGTTAAAAAGCTTGATGCCGTTATCATAGAACGGGTTGTGAGATGCGCTGATCATGATGCCGCAGTCAAACTTGTCAGTTCTGGTGATGTAGGAAACTGATGGCGTAGTAGTAACGTGCATGATGTATGCGTCTGCGCCTGAAGCCGTAAGACCGGCAACCAGTGAATACTCATACATGTATGAACTTCTTCTGGTATCCTTGCCAATGACAACTCTGGCTTTCTTGTTTTCTCTCTTGCCGTAATACCAGCCAATGAAACGGCCGATCTTGATGGCGTGTTCAAACGTCAGATTCTTATTGGCTTCGCCTCTGAAGCCGTCTGTTCCGAAATACTTAGTCATTACAGTCTTTCTCCCTTTTCAATATCCAGGAAATACTTGTAGGTATCTACCGTTAATTCACCGCAGGCAGCCTCATCGCAGGCGATGATGGCACCGTTATGCATCTGTAAGGCAGAACAGGTCCACTTCTGTGAAACGCCACCTTCTACCGTAGCAGCCAGGGCTCTGGCCTTATTATGACCGTTGATCAGTACCAGAACTTCCTTTGAATCCATGACTGTACCGATGCCTACGGAAAGTGCCTGAGCAGGAACCTTTTCAGGATCATTGCCGAAGAAACGGCTGTTGACGATTCTGGTTTCAGTAGTCAGATTTCTCAGACCGGTCCTTGATGTCAGTGATGTATAAGGCTCATTGAAGGCCAGATGGCCGTCAACGCCAATGCCGCCCATGAACAGATCTATGCCGCCATATGATCTGATCTTGGCCTCATAGTCAGCACATTCCTTCTCAGGATCATCGGTCATGCCGTTGAGAATGTTGATGTTCTCCGGCTTCATGTCAACCAGATGATCAAAGAAGTTGTCATGCATGAAATACCAGTAGCTCTGGTCATGTTCATGCGGTAAGCCAAGGTATTCGTCCATATTGAATGTTACTACGTTCTTAAAGGATACCTTGCCTTCCTGATTCATCTTTGCCAGTCTCTTATAAACTCCGATCGGACTTGAACCTGTTGGTAAGCCCAATACGAATGGTCTGTCTTCCTTGTGACCGTTGATCTTGGCAGCGATGTAGTTGGCTGCCCACTGGCACATGTTATCATAGTCGTTCTGAATTACTACTCTCATAATTACCTCCTAGTTCTTTTCTATTATTTCTCCGCTGTTCTTCCAGATGCTGTTTTCCGGAACTACACCTCTTACACAGCTTGTTGGATATACATTGCTGTGTCTGCCAATGACCGTTCCCGGATTCAGTACGCTGTTACAGCCTACTTCAACATAGTCACCAACCATTGCCCCGAACTTCTTGAGGCCGGTCTCGATCTGTTCAGTACCGTTATGTACGACTACCAGCTTCTTGTCACTCTTGACGTTTGAAGTGATGCTCCCTGCACCCATGTGGGAATAATAACCAAGAATTGAGTCACCAACGTAGTTGTAGTGTGGCGTCTGAACATGGTCAAACAGAATGACGTTCTTTAATTCAACGCTGTTGCCGACAACACAGTCTGATCCAACCAGTGCACTGCCTCTGATGAATGCACAGTGTCTTACTTCGGTGTTCGGTCCGATGATGCAAGGCGCACCGAGATAGGCGCTTGGAAATACCTTGGCGCTCTTGTGAACCCAGACGTGTTCACTGACTTCAGTGTATTCTTCCTTATCAAGTTTGTTTCCTAATTCAATGATGAGATCCTTGATGCCCTTGAGGGCTTCCCATGGGTAGGTGAACTGCTGTAAATACTCACCAGCCATGGTGTGTTCAAGATCATATAAGTCCTTTATCGTATACATGAAATAGTCCTTTCAATTACACGCTAATTTTAACATAAACAAGTGAAACGGCAATGAAAAAACTCACATTTCTGTGAGTTTTACTTATCTTCATTATTCTCTTTTTTCTCTGTCCTGTCGATATGTTTCACCCCTGAAACAAGTTTTTTCATACCGGTGGTCACAGGCTTACGGAAGACAAAGAAGGCAACGGCAAGCATTATCAGTACCGGTAAGGCATAGATGACATCAATGATGAAATCTTCGCATCTGTTCAGAAAATTATTGAACGAACCGCCAAAGGCATTGACCAGTCTCTGCCAGAATGATGTTTCAGAATAAGCCTTGACCTCATTGACCATCAGTGTGATGGTTGAATATGCCACGTCTGCATCCATCTGGTTCTTATAGTTCTCCAGCTGAGTCAGGCGCATCTCAAGATTGCTGATTCTCTCTTCCAGCACGATGATGTCGGACAGATCCTTAGCCTCTGAGAGTAACTCTAATAGCCTTGTGTGCTGTGTTTTCAGGGCTTCGATCTCGATTTCATTGCTGTTATAGGACTGCGTAATGTTATCTACATAGGTGTTTACGTCCCTTATGCTGCCGGAGCCGTTTCTCAAGTCATTGATGAAGTCGTTGAAGCTGGCTGCCGGTATCCTTAATGTCAGTACCAGTGATCTGCCGTATCCATAGGAATTAGTCTGTTCCCTCATTGCCTGGATCAGACCCTGATGCTTGTTGATAACGGCATTCAGTTCTTCTGAGAATTTCTCATAGTCTCTTGTTTCCAGAGTCATCGAACCGGTGTAGACAAGCTTCTCATCGGACATTTCTTCCTTTTTGTTTTCTGAACCGTTAAGGTTGTAATGCTGTGGATCATACCCCTCGTATGCCACGCCACTGTCAGATGCCGGTGCGTAGTAGCTGTCGCCACCTGAGGACTTCCTGCTTGAACAGCCAACGATCAGAAGTAAAACAAGTAAGCACGTAATAATCTTTTTCATTTTCATTTCTCCCGTCTTAATAGTGATACTCTGTGATTCCCGACTGCAGTCTGTTGCCCTGTATGTATTCTCTGATGATCATTTCTGCCATTTCCTGTGCCTGCTGTTTCTGCTCTAAGGAACAGCTGATGCTGATGTGGTATTCAACTCCATCATGCACTACAGTTTCATAAACACCAGGTGTCCGAGTGTCTGATGTAACTGCAGTATCTTCATTTGTTACGTAAGCTACAAGACCGTTCTGATCATTGACGATCATATACTCCTTGCTGTAGCCATTATCGTTTTTGTTTTCTTCCTTGCTGATTGAAGATTCAGGCGCCATGTAGTCAGTACCCTTTTCACCTTTTCTTCCCATGGGAACAAGAATCAGATTAACAGATAAGATTACGATAACAAATGCCCCCAGCACGTATGCCAGCTTGCTGAAGTCAAGGCTGAATCTTCTTGAGACCTTCCTTTCACTTCTTTCCAAAAGATCATCATCGAGGTATTCAAGGCTTTCAAATAATGCTTTCCTATTCATCACATGTATCCCTCTTCTTTCAGGTAGTCCTTAAGCTTGGCTCTGCATCTTGTGAGCATTACGGCAACGTGATTTGCTTTCAGTCCATATCTTCTGGCTATGTCCTTTACTGCTTCGCTGTAAAAGTAACGGCGGATGAAGACATTTCCTTCAGTCTCCGGCAGACTACTTATGAATCTGTTGATCGATCTGCCGAGCTCCCTGGCCATTACCTCTCCCTCAACGTTACTGTCTGAAGCTATGCACTCCTGCAGTTCGTCGAGTACCAACGGCATCTGACCGTTGTTTCTCTTCTGAGCAGTCATGCTTTCATAGCGGTTGAACGACAGATTTCTGACGATTCTTGCCACATACATCTTCAGACTGTAAGGCCTGTTGGGCGGGATGGAATTCCAGGTAGAAAGCCAGGTATCGTTTACACATTCATGACAGTCTTCGACATTGCCGAGAATGTTATACGAGATCGTGTAACAGTACTTTTCGTACTTGTTGCTGGTCTCTGTTATGGCCTGTTCATTTCGCTGCCAGTACAGTTCAACAATGTCTTCGTCTCTCACAGACTTACCTCCTTTCGGACCTCCTTCAACTAATAAGACAGGATTATTACATGAATATTACATAAAAAAGAGAAAGAACTGTCAATTCTTTCTCTTTCATGTTAACTGTGTTTCTTTTTCCAGTCCTTGATCTGATCAAGCCGGTCCTTGAATCTGGTTTCCAGACCCTGTCTGGTCGGCTTATAGTATTCTCTTCCCAGCAATGAATCAGGCAGACACTGCATGTTTGTCAGCTTGTCTTCAGTATCATGAGCATACTGGTAGCCTTCACCATATCCCTCATCCTTCATAAGTCTGGTCACGGCATTGCGTATTACCAGAGGTACCGGTTCATTGAGCATTCTTACTGCATCCTTCTTGGCTGTTTCATAAGCCACATACAGAGAATTGCTCTTAGGGGCACATGACATGTATACCACCGCCTGGGTAAGGTGTACACTGCATTCCGGCATGCCCAGATAATGGCAGGCCGTATAGGCGGCTACTGCCAGTTCCATGGCTCTTGGATCAGCCAGGCCAACGTCTTCGGAAGCGAACCGTATCACT
>ONPK01000175.1 GCA_900319675.1 uncultured Bacillota bacterium | reverse complement strand
GTAAATGCCGGAGGAGTTGGGGTATCTGCCTTGGAGATGTCACAGAACTCGGAAAGACTGCCATGGACTGCTCAGGATGTAGATGACCAGCTTAAGAGAATGATGATAAACATTCATGAGGTATCCGTCACGGCGGCAAGGGGATACGGCTTAGGATACAACCTGATTGCCGGAGCCAACATTGCCGGATTCATGAAGGTAGCCGAAGCCATGATGGCTCAGGGAATATTCTGATAAATTGACCGGTTAACGGCATAAGAAAACATAGAATTTATAGGAGATTATTATGACGAAGATTTTATTTCAAGGTGATGATTTTGGCTTTACCAGAGGTGTAACTCTGGGAATCGTTGATTCCATTGACAGAGGTGTTTTGAGAAATACCGGCTTATTTGCCAACATGCCAAGTGCAGAGTTTGCGGTATCATTCATGAAGGACAGACCTCAGGCCTGTTTCGGCATTGACTTTAACCTGGTTGCCGGACCGTGCGTATCTGATCCGGCTGAGATACCTCATCTGGTTGATGAAAAGGGCAATTTCATCAAGTCCGGTGTCAGAACCAGAGATCCAAGATGGCAGAGTGAGGAAGGAAGAGCTGAACTGTTCCCATACGAAGAAGTTAAAAAGGAACTGTGGGCTCAGTTCAACCGTTTCATTGAACTGGCAGGCCGCAAGCCTGAATATCTGCATGAACATTCAATCTCTTCCGAGAACTACCGTAAGGTCATCAGGGAGATAGCAGAGGCAGAAGGCATTCCATACTCAACGGACATTCTGCATAAGCTGCACATGGACGGACCGATGCAGAAACTGTTCCTGAATAACGTAGCTTCTCAGAAGAAGATCTTTGATCCAATGGATCAGCTGAACAAGAATACCGTTGCTCAGTTCATGGACCTGAGAGATGAACTGGTAGAAAACAGCTGCAGTTCCTTCATCTGCCACCCAGGCTATGTTGATGCTGAACTTCTGGGTCTGACAACTCTTTCTCTGGAAAGAGCCAAGGATGCCGAGATGATGCAATCGCCTTCCGTAAGACAGTGGTGTGAAGAAAACGGCGTTGAACTGATAACTTACAGAGATCTCATTTAGAACGGAAAACAATTAATAGCCGGTCACCTCAGGGTGGCCGGTTTTTCTTTCATAGGCAGAAATCTTTGGCATTAAGCTGAAAACGGAAAACAATACAATAAAATCAGGAGGATCACCTCATGACAAAGAAAATAACTGATAATCAGGCTTTTACAGGTCAGCTTTTGTCCTATAACTACTATCCGGATAAGAAGTATCTGCCTTCCAGCGCCTTCAGATTTCCCGGGAAATATCATGTAAATAATTAAAGAACCTCCGAGGAGGTTCTTTTTCATAGCTTATCGATTATCTTGAGAAGATCAAGATAGTAGGGGAAGATGTTCCGCCTGCGGAAGAAGCCACCCTGTAAGGCCATGTGGTCTCCCTTTACCGTCTCAAAGACATTCCATGTTCCCTTTTCAATGTTATCGGGGTCAAAGTTCTTGTGCGGCTGACCAAGCGGATAAGTGGCTGAAAGGGTATTTACCAGGCCGTCGTTTGGTCTCCAGGTTTCATCAATTACCATGCCGCCGGCCGTTTTACCCCTGTAGGCACCCATGATGCGGGATGAACGGCGATACAGGATCTCTGTTTCCTTTCTGATTGGAACCTGAAGTCCGTTAACGTCTTCCGTTGAGCAGCATGGCTGGGAGAAGTAGTAGACGTTCTCCAGTACCTTCAGCTTTTCATTCAGCTTCATGGCATTGTCAATGTGCATGTCATATGAAGCCAGATCCTCTCTGGCAATGGCAGGAACGTTTCTTGAATTGTTGAGGTTCATGAAACGGTTGAAGATCTTTTCATCCAGAGGTATTTTGATGCTTTTGGGGTCAAAGGACGGATCTTCGTACATGTCATAGGCAGTTGTCCCGTTATGCGGGGCTGCCACGGTAACGATTGCGAAGATGTTATCGGCCATGCCGCCTCTGAACAGGGGATTATCAACATAGGTTTCCTCAGGCGACCCATATGCCATCAGGTTGGCAAAGGTTCTTATCGTTGCCCCACCAAAGGAATGACCGATGAGTACCAGTCTGGTGTCCTTGTCGAACTTATCTATGAGCGGTCTGTTTCTGAAATCTGGTCCGTACTGTTCGTGACCGTTTCTTTCAGAGTGCACCTTGCCGTAGTCGGTAATTCTGCCGGTAAGCTGAGCAAACAGTTCGCAGGCCCGGTCATAGGCGCTTCTTGACGGATGTACGGATGCGGCGTAGCAGTCAAAGCCTTCCTTTCTCAG
>ONPK01000116.1 GCA_900319675.1 uncultured Bacillota bacterium | reverse complement strand
CAGTAACATTAACAACATCACCCACTTTCAGATTGGTGAATGGTGATGCAAGATAATCTAAAACTATTGCTTTGAATTCCCTTGTACTTCCACCACTACGAAGTTCAAGGGGTTCTTCAAGTTTCAATAAACGATAATTACGGTAGATGCTGGTATCTTTATCGAGGAACATTGATTTTGCTGTTCCTCCACATCCACTATTCTTACAGTATTTAGGTATGACTTCGGCTTGATTATTATCTGCAATGTTAACGAGGTTTTGTGTTCCACATTCTCTGCAGATATAACTTGCTTGTTTCAAGTCAACTCTTACATCGGTGATGTTTTTTATCATTGCTTTGCAGCTTATCCATTTATTGTTACTGGTTGCATCAAGATCATGTAGGTTGTCTTTTTCAGGTACATTTGTGATTTTAAGTGTGGTGTGTTCAGTATTGAAGTAGTCTTCCATTTGGTCTATGAACTCGAATATTTGGAGTTCCCAGAAATCTTTTCCTGATTGTTGTTGTAACCAGGTGTTTAGACTTTCGTAGTCAATACTGATTTTGCACTGTTTGTTTATGGATTTGAGTTGTTTAATCTCATTTTTGTGGAATTTTTTGATATATTTCCTTAACAGTGCTTTACCACTTGCCATATGTTTACTCCATCTTGTAGATTTCGAATGAGTTGTATTCGGAGTCAGTGTTTCCTTCGGTTATTCTGATTCCGATTCTGTTCATGCTGTCTACATATTTTGCGAATGTGTCGATGTTTACGGTTTTGAAACGGTTGATTTCTTGATGTACTTTTTGAAGGCTGTGATGATTGCCGTCACGCTGATTGTTGTTGCTGTGCCTGAGGGCCTGCCGATGGCTGTGACGCTTAGCCTTGCATACAATATGCGGCGCATGCTTAAGACTCACAATTTGGTGCGTCGGCTCCATGCCTGTGAAACCATGGGGGCTGTTGATATTATATGTACCGACAAAACGGGCACTCTGACGCAAAACCAAATGCGTGTAGATGATGTGTTGCTGAGTGATGATGCCGCATTACCATACTTTTTGGAAAATATCGTCGTAAATTCCACAGCAACGCTTGATGGTGATAAAGTTAGCGCCAAACCGGGGATCCTGGGTTCATGTCTGAAGATCGACCTGGGCATTGTAAAGTGTCACTTCGAACTGGCAGCCGGCCGGGAAAACTTTGACTGGAATTAAAACAGACTGATCACTCAGTCTGTTTTTTCATTTCTTAATGAGTACGGCTGTCTGCGGCGGCAGCTTGCCTTTGAATTCTCTTGACCTGAATACCACCCTGCCCTCAAATTCATGAGCTTTCCTGGACAGGTTAACGATCAGAACATGCCTGCCTCTGGTAAAATACAGTACTCTTTCCTTTTCCGTTATCTCCACATGCGGATCAGTCAGATCCCTGACCTTCCTTCTCAGTTCTGTAAGCTTACGGATATAATTGTAGATTGAACCCTCATCCTTCATGCAGCTTTCAACTGACATGTCATTCTCCCTGCAGAACGGCAGATAAGGTTTGGCATCACCGGTAAAGCCATGATGCGGTTCCTCATCATTCCAGATCATCGGCAGTCTTGTGCCGGTGCGCTGATATCCCCCGTCCTTTGAAGGAATATGCACCGTCTTCATGCCTATCTCATCACCATACAGTACAAACGGTATGCCCGGCAATGTGAACAGCATCATGTAGAATATCCTTAACTGTTCATCATTCAGATAATTGGCAATTCTCCAGCTGTCATGATTGCCGCTGATCAGAGCCAGATACCCCTTCTGTTTTTCTGCCTCATTGAATCTTTCCCTCATGTCCTTCAGAGTGAAATCCAGATCGTTATTGCCGTTAATCACTGACTTCCCGCGGGTATTCTCATCACTTCTGAACAGACGGTGATAGAAATTATCCCAGTGATCCAGTACGAAGTCTGCGTCAAAACCTGCCCTCAGGGAACGCTGCGGGTTCGACCATTCGCTTACGAAGAAAGCTTCAGGAAACTCCTTTCTGATCCTTCTGAACATCCATTTCCAGACCTCAATGGTAGCTGACTTGTCTTCATCGTTCTTGACCAGTGAATCAGCCATGTCTACCCTGAAGCCATCCGCACCTCTGAACAGCCAGAATCTCATGACCTCCAGCATGTAGTTACGGGCGGTCAGAGTTCTCTTGTCCTTATAGGATATCTGCCATTCAGGATGGTCTATTTCCTTAAATCCGTAGTTGAAGGCCGGCTGGTGGGCAAAGAAATTAACCATGTAGCAGCCGTGACGGTCGAACATGCCGGCTATCAGATTACTGCCCTTGTTCCAGGGGTTGTCATTCCAGATGAACAGATCGCTGTTTTCATTTCTTTCTGCCTGGGCGCTCTTCAGGAAGTCCGCATTGCTCAGGGCTGCGTGTCCGGCAACCAGATCGATGATGATCCTGATCCCTCGCTCATGTGCCTCTTTTATGAGACTGTCAAAATCCTTGAGCGTGCCAAAACGGGGATCAACATCAAAGAAATCCTCAACGTCATACCCGCCGTCCTTAAACGGTGAACAGTAAAAGGGATTGAGCCAGATGGCATTGAATCCCATGTCTTTTATGTAGTCAAGCCTGCTTATTATTCCCCTGAGATCACCTGTTCCGTCATTGTTGCTGTCAAGAAAGGAAGTCGGATAGATCTCATACGCCATCATGTTTCTGAATGATCTTCTGCTCATGGTAACACCTCTGAGTTAATTATAAACCAATTGAAAACCGGCATGTACCGGTTTATTTGTTGATGAATTCGACAGTAAAGTTCTTGCCGTCATTGAATACCAGAGGTATTCTGTCTTCCTTTACGGTACCGATACCCACGGTTGCGCTCTTGCCGTCAGCACTGGCTTCGCCGATCTTAAGCACGGCTCTGGTCTGACCAATGGTTATCTCCAGTTCATGAGCCGTATCATAACGAACCTCTACGCTTCCGTTAGGAGGCAAGTCGCCGGAAAGGAACCTGTATGTACCTTCCTGCGGTCCCTCTGGCAGTCCTGCCAGCTGGGCTAAGGTGGCATTAAAGTTGATCTTGATGCTGCTGCCGTCACCATTGAACTCCATTGTTCCGTATTCCGACTCAAAGAGTCCCTCATGAGGATTGGGGGCCGGATACGGCGGTTCATAAGGCTGATTGCCGCCATCACCGTTATGAGTGCCGATGTACCAGATTATGCCACCTGCCACTATTAAAACAGCCATTATCCATGGGATGAATTTCCTGATTTTCATATTCGTCTCCTCCTTCATCAAAGAGTATTGCTGATAACCTGATTATACCTCATATGAGGCCGTGAATAAATACAAAGGCATAATGCCGATTCAAGTCACCTGTTCATGTGGTAGAATGATATAAACAGAAAAGAGTTTTAGCATATGGTTTTAGTAGTTGAATCACTGATACTTTGTCTGGCATTTACGGCAATGGTCTACATCATGAGCCGCAAGCCAATAAACACCCTATATAACTACCCGCCCAGAATTCAGGAAAGGGTAAAGAGTCTGGAGGAATACCGGGACAAGGTACCTACCCAGAAAAACAAGATCACTGCCAAGCTTGGTGCTTTGGTCCTGTTTACGATCATAATGGCACTGCTGTTACGTTACGTTAACAAGTGCACGACGTTCAGAGATGCCTTCATCAACGGTTTCATATTGTGGACGGTCGTAAACCTCTACGATGCCATCGTTCTGGACATCATCTGGTTCTGCCATGATCCGTATTTCGTCTTCAAGGGTACGGAGGACATGGTGGATGACTATCACGACTACATGTTCCACATCAGGGGTTTCTTCATTGGTGAAGCTCTTGCCCTTGTCGTCTGCCTTCTGGCAGCGCTGCTGGTTCATTTTGTACTGTAAGGAGAATGATCATGGCATTTGATTTCAAGAAGGAATATAAGGAGTTCTATCTCCCCGCTGCCACACCCGGCATAATTGAGATACCCAGGATGAATTACCTGGCTGTCAGTGGTGTTGGCAATCCAAACGATGAGGACAGCGAATACAAGCAGTCCATAGCGCTTTTATACGGGATAGCCTACACGATCAAGATGAGTAAAAAGGGCTCACATCAGATCGAAGGCTACTTTGACTATTCCGTTCCGCCTCTGGAAGGCTTCTGGTGGCAGGAAGGTATCTCAGGCATAGATTACGGCCGCAAGGAAGACTTCAACTTCATATCCGTAATCAGACTGCCTGACTTCGTTAAGAAGGAAGACTTTGACTGGGCAATCGAGGAAGCGACCAGAAAGAAGAAGACGGATTTCTCCAAGGTGGAATTCTGGACGTACGATGAAGGACTGTGTGTACAGTGCATGCACCTGGGAAGTTATGACGATGAGCCGGCAACCGTAAAGGCCATGCAGCAGCATGCTGAAGCTCTGGGTTATGAAGAGGACTTTGAGTCCGGCCGCCTGCATCACGAGATCTATTTATCTGACCCCAGACGGACAGATCCTGCAAAACTTAAGACGGTGGTCCGCCATCCAATCAGAAAGAGAGAAGAACAGTGAGCAGAAACGGTCTGGTAAGATCGTATTACATAAGGCAGAAATGATCTGCCGGGAGGTTTACAATGATATTCAGTTGGGTAGACGGTTTTGAATTAAGTGTAAAAGTAGAAGATGGAACAGTCGTCATTTCCGGCAATAAGGAAGGGCTTTTGTCACTGGCCAATCATCTCGCCACGCTGGCTGATCAGGAAGGAAATGATCACTTTCATCTTGATGAACATAATTCCCTTGTGGAAGGATCAGCTGAGCTGATCGTAGAAAAGGAGGACTA
>ONPK01000118.1 GCA_900319675.1 uncultured Bacillota bacterium | reverse complement strand
GTTGAAGAAGCTCAGAGCTTACCGACAGCCGAAGGCCCAATTTCAGAAGTTCTCGCAGCCATCTCATTCGCTACAGGCGAAAAGATGACATTAAGAAGATTCGAAGTAATCGAGAAGACAGACGACCAGGTATTCGGACCATACATCCACATGGGTGGTAAGATCGCTGCACTGGCAGTAGTCAATGGCGGATCAGCAGAAGTTGCCAAGGATGTTGCTATGCAGGTAGCAAGCATGAACCCAACTTATGTTGACAGAGATCACATGCCACAGGCAGAAGTTGAACATGAAAGATCAATTCAGCTTGAACTGGCTAAGAACGATCCAAAGAATGCCGGCAAGCCTGATTCAATCATTGAAAAGATGGTTGAAGGACGTGTTTCCAAGGCTTTACAGGAAGTATGCCTGGTAGACCAGATCTACTTCCGTGATGGCCAGACAAAGGTTTCTGCTTTCTTAAAGAGTAACAATGCTACAGTTGAAAGATTCGTACGTTACGCTACAGGCGAAGGTATCGAAAAGAAAGTTGACAACTGGGCTGAAGAAGTTGCAGCTGCAATCGCAGATCTCTAGAATCTATGTTGAAAACCAGAGCGTGAGCTCTGGTTTTTTTGTGTTTAGATAATAAAAGCAGATCATTGAATCTGCTTTATACTGCTATCGGAATGTTTCTGATCTGCTCGCCGGCCTGATAGTCTTCAACGTGAAGATCGTCAGTGGTGAAATCGTAGAAGTTCTTGATTTCCGGGTTCAGCCATACCTTTGGTGCCGGGTATTCATCACGCTTGATCAGTTCCTTGATTATCTCAACGTGACGGTCGTAGATGTGTGCGTCAGCGATGACATGAATCAGTTCCCCGGCTATCATTCCGGAAACCTGAGCTACCATCATTAACAGCAGGGAGTACTGACAGACATTCCAGTTATTAGCTGCCAGAATGTCCTGGGAACGCTGATTGAGAATGGCGTTTAAGACCTTGTTGCCATCCTTGTCCTTGGTAACGTTGTAGGTCATGC
The DNA here is from genome assembly GCA_900319675.1 of uncultured Bacillota bacterium. Taxonomy (GTDB): domain Bacteria; phylum Bacillota_I; class Bacilli_A; order Erysipelotrichales; family Erysipelotrichaceae; genus RUG521. The sequence goes on along the minus strand of ONPK01000118.1, from coordinate 3,707 downwards.
TGTAGGCACACGGTTCCAGATGTCCGCCATCCAGGTACTGTGGGATGAACATGTTGGTGATGATCCTTCTGGAGTATGGGTTCTTCTTTATCTCATTGAGCACGAAGTCCATCTGGTCAATGACGTTGCCGTTACGGGAATCCTTCTGACCGATGACATAACCGTAACAGGTACCGATTGAGCCTTCTTCATCAGCCCACTCGTCCCAGATGTGAGGTTTCAGATCATGAATGTCGTTGCTCTTGCGCTGATAGATCCACAGTACCTCGTCCATTGCGCTCTTTAATGCTGTCTTTCTGAGAGTCAGGGCAGGGAACTCCTCTCTGAGGTCATATCTGTTTACTACACCGAACTTCTTTATCGTATAGGCCTTTTCATTTGTATCCGTCCAAATCGGCCTGACATTTCCATCACTTGTATCCGTGCCGTTTTCCAAAATGTCCTGGCACATCTGCTTGAATAGTTTATCCGCCTTGCTCATAGTATTATCTCCCTTTTTAACTATTATTATAACTCTATCACAGATTGCTTTTTTTTACAAAATCATATATTATTTTGACGGTATTCATATCCCTATAAGAGGCGCGAAGAACGTACTACGGGAATGAAAGCGGAGGTATATTTTTATGAGAAATTCAAGAACAAGAAAGTATGTTGGTGTAGCCTTGCTGGCAGCCATTATCGTCGTATTGCAGACAGTGGCCAGCGGAATCAAGATCGGGCAGTTTACACCGACTTTTTCATTGATACCAATCATTATCGGTGCCATTCTCTACGGTCCGGTAGCCGGAACCGTATTGGGCTTGGTATTCGGTGTCATAGTAGTTGCTGCCGTACTGTCAGGAGCAGAAGCATTCAGCACGATGATGCTGACGCAGCATCCGGTAGTAACGGTATTTACCTGTCTATTCAAGGGCGCCATGGCAGGATTTATTCCGGGTTTAGTGTATAATGCACTTAAGGACAAGAATGAATTACTGGCAACTGCTGTAAGCAGTGTACTGGCCCCGGTAATGAATACAGGCATCTTTTCAATAATCCTGTTAACAGTATTCGGCCCATTGGCTGAAGAAGTAGGAGCATCAATTGGCTTTGAAAACGCAGCACAGTTCGTACTTGTCGGCATCATAGGCCTGAATTTCCTGGTTGAACTGGGGATCAATGTCGTACTGGTACCGGTAGTTACCAGAATAATCAAGGCTGTAGCCTAGGAGGAAACATGTTATTAGCTATCGACATGGGCAATACCAACATTGAGTTTGGATTGCTTGACGGTGATGAGATCGTCCTTTCAGAAAGAGTTAAGACTGATACTGAAAAGACTTCTACGGAGTATGCAGTACTGCTGCATACAATCTTTGAACTTAATGGAATCGACGTTTCCAACATAGACGGAGCTGTGCTTTCATCAGTAGTTCCACCGCTGACCCACATAGTCAGGGAAGCAGTCAAGTCAGTGACCGGAAAGACTGCACTCGTAGTCGGACCTGGCGTGAAGACCGGACTGAAGCTTAAGGTTGAAGATCCAAAAGCCATTGGTGCCGATCTTATCGTCGGAGCAGTTGCCGGTGTCGAGATGCTTGGCGCACCTTTACTGGTAATCGACATGGGTACGGCAACTACCGTAATAGCTGTCGATAATGAAGGGCAGTTCCTCGGTGGGGCTGTCATACCTGGTGTAGTATTATCAATCAACGCTCTGGCATCCAACACTTCTCAGCTGCCTAACATCAGCATTGAAGCACCTAAGAAGGTCATTAACTCACAGACCGTTGAAGCTATGCAGAGCGGAATCGTATACGGACAGGCATCATTGCTGGACGGCATGATTGCCAGAATGAAGAAGGAACTGGGCTACGATACCAAGGTCATCGCTACCGGCGGACTGGCAAAACTCATCGTTCCATATTGTGAAACAGAGGTGACCCTCTGCAATGAACTCATGCTGAAGGGTCTTAAGATCATATACGATAAGAACAGATAGGAGAATCACCATGAAGGAAGTCAGAATACAGAACGAATATGTTGAAGCAGTCGTATCACAGCAGGGTGCAGAAGTAATCAGTTTCAAGCGCAAGGACAATGGCATTGAAACCATCTGGAGCCGTGATCCGGCATACTGGACAAACTGCAATCCGATCCTTTTCCCGTATACAGGGCCATTAAAGGATGGTCATTACGAGTACAATGGAAAGACCTATGAACTCGGTCAGCACGGTTTTGCCAGAAGAGCAGTTTTCGAATTTGATGACATTCAGGAGGATAGAGTAACTCTAAGTCTGACATATAACGAGGAAACAATGAAGGTATACCCATTCAGATTCAGAATTACGGTCAACTACCGTCTGGAAGGATACAAGATCATCAACAGTTACACGATCAGCAATCTTGATGAATGCGATCTGCCATTCTCATTGGGCTTCCATCCGGCCTTCAACTGTCCATTGACAGAAGAAGGCAAATATGAGGATTACCGTATTGAGTTTGAAGTACATGAAGACCTGCATCATGAGGGGAAGGATCTTACAGAAGGAGATTCATTTGATCTGGAACACAATCTGGTCAGCGGTTCATTCTTCTATGATGATCACCAGCTGAAATCCAGATGGTCCCAGCTGACTGATGGAAAACATACGATCAGAGTCGGTAACGAAGGATTCGCTACTCTGGGATTCTGGCGCAAGACGGATACCACGCCATTCATGTGCATTGAACCGTGGTTCCCAGATTCTGATCTTAAGAAGAAGGCATTCTTCAGAGATGACAAACTGAATGATCTCTTACCTCCAGGTGAAGAGTTCAAGTGTCAGTATTACTTTGAATTAGTTAAATAAGGCTTGATGATCAAGCCTTATTTTCCTTAATGGTACTTACCCGTTCCGCAATGATCATCAGTCTGTCGTTAGTGACGCTTATTGATCCCTTGACTGCAAAGACGTCACCAACCTGGCTTTTCTCCTGAAGGATGTCGCCCAGGCCACGCCACAGCATGACGGGGATGATGCATGCTTCACTGTTTACGCTGTTGTCATCGTCGCGGACGATTTCCAGTTTCATTACGGTCCTCAAGCCGCTTTCGTCTGTTCTGAACTGCTCGGCAAGTCTGCCCATCAGCAATACCTGATTCATGTGTATGCCTCCTGAGTAACTATATTTCTGAAGCAAAGTTCTTCCTAAAAGATTACTGATGGAATAACATATGTAAAACCGGGAGGTGATGGACATGCTGGCAAGAAAGGCTCAGAACAGTGAAAAGAACGCAGTTATATCCTTCTATGAAGACATCTGCCGTGAGTTAAACGGAGCCAGATACACTCCTTACTGGGAGGTTGGAGTATATCCAACCTATGAGGAACTAGAGGAAGACATTGAACACGGCAGAATGTACATTGGTTTTGAGAACAGTGAAATAGCCTGTGCAGCCGTGATTTCCATCGGTGAGGATCCCATTTACGCTGATCATGAGTGGAATCTCAGGACTGACGATCAGAAAATAGGAATAATACATCTGCTGGCTGTCAGATCTGCTTACAGGGGGAAGGGAACATCAGGTGAGTTTCTGATATATCTTTTAGTTCAGATGAGAATGATGGGACTGGAAGTATGTCATCTAGATGCCCTGGGAGATAATCTCCCGGCTATAAGGTTCTACGAAAAGTTTGGCTTTGAAACCTCCGGCATAAGCATTGTTCATTACGAAGATCTCG
>ONPK01000117.1 GCA_900319675.1 uncultured Bacillota bacterium | reverse complement strand
AGTCCCTTGAGGTCAAGCAGTGGGATGCCGTCATGACAGCCCAGCATGTTGACTGTTCTAATGTTCTTTTCAATTACTTCATCGGCCCACTTCTTCAGGTAGATGCCGTTCTTTCTTACAAAGGCATCGATGAGCAGGCCAGGCAGGAAGAAGTCGTATACCATGTAGCCTTTCTCAGCCAGAATGCTGTAGATCTTCTCTGAATAGCTGGCATGGATCTCCGGCAGAAGGGTAAGACCGTATTCAGAAGCGATGTTATCGATCTTCTGCAGCAGATCCCATGTGCCTGGGTCGTTAAGGAAGTTCTTTTCACCAGGTTCCTTGGGTGCATAGGCGAACGCATCAAGTCTGACGATGGCTACACCATAGCTTGATAGTTTCTCTAATGTGTCGTGATAATAGTCCCAGACAAGCGGTGACTTGATGTTAAGGTCCATCTGTCCCAGGTAACCGCGGTGAGCATTGAGATATTCCATGACTTCATTCCTGTAGCAGTTCCATCTGCCCAGATCTATTTCGTCGGGATGCTTTTTACTCATCAATCCAGCATTGATCACAGTGGATATCTCCGCAGCTGTCTGGTACTGCAAGCCAAGTGACCTTACAAGTTCAAGAGGGGTAACAGTATTGAATATTACCTCCTGATAGAAGGTGTTCCAGTACGGTACGTCACGGCCATCCGGGAAGCGTACCATCAGTATCGGCAGTCCGGCCTTGCGGAAGAACATGTTCTTAATGTACTTCTCGTCAGGCTGAATGTAGCCGCCATCGGTCATTTCGCCACACCCATCCCAGAACTTGTTCCAGTCAATGAAAAAGTCGCGGTATTTTGAATCATCACCGTACTTGATGATGTCCTGGAACTGATGTGAGAGGACGGAAATGTGATTGAGAATGAAATCCATCATCAGGTCTATGTTCAGATCATGGAGATCGGCAATGTCCTGCTTGTCAGCGAGGGATTCACTGATCTCATAGTCGATCAGAGAGAAGCCTCTGTCCAGATCCGTATTGAATACGCTTGGCAGAATGTAGAATGACTGGAACGTGTCCTTGAATTCAGGTTTTTTCAAAAGGGAAACAATGTCACTGAGCCTGCCGCCGACACTGTCAGGGTAGGCATTGAGCAATGTTCCGATTCCCATTTTCTTATTTACCATGGTTTCCTCCTTAAAAGTCAGCAGGATTCAGTAATGCTCCCTGTTTTGAAATGATAATGCTGGCAAATCTGGCACGGGCATCAAGTTCCATCTGTTCTATTTCCAGAACCATGGTAGTGAAGGCGCTGTCAGTCTTGCCGTCACGGGCTCTTAATCTGCGGTGTTCCCTGGTTTCCTCAGGTGTTGAATTAAGCAGGATCGGAACGTCGATTCCCGTGATGTTCTGGTTTCCGCCATGAGTCCACTCTATGATGAGCACATTGATTTCACTGAAGTCGATCTCATCATACCAGCGGGCTTCTTCGCTTCTGCCCATGCGTTTCATGAATATCTTTTCATTGCCGTTTCTGAACTGGGCAATAATCTCATTTACCTGATCGTAATCCTGTTCCCTGGCAGTGCCAAGATATTCACCGAGTGCCTTGCGGCCGCTCTTCTGATATTCGGCCAGCCATGGATATTCAATGACCTTCTTAGGATCAGCATCCGTTTCCTCAGCCCATAATTCATCAAGAACCTTCTGAGCTTCCTTATCGTAACTGCCGGAAGCTACCAGACCCTTGAGACCTTCTGAACGGAAGACTGCCAGTCTTTCGGCATCATTATACAATGGAATGCGGAAAGGGTAGTTGTCGCCGCTCATCACATAGGCTCTGATTCCGCTTTCCGTCAGGTAGTAGGCCAGCAGTGAAGCAATCTCGCTCTTACCGACACCTGAACCGCCGAATACTGATACTACCAGTTTTTCTCTGCCATCAGCTTTTTTAAGCAGGTTTCTGATCAGCTCAGGGAATATGACTGAAGCCTTGGCTTCATGGCTTTCTTCAATTCTGATCTTGTCACCGGGCATGTCTCCATGAGGCATGTCATCACACAGCTCAGGAGCCTTCCATTCCTCAAGACCGTTACATATCTTAATCAGTTTTTCTTTCAACATAACCTATTCTCCCGTGAACTTGCGGATGTAATTAGCCAGTTCCTTGCCCATTCTTGCGTGTGTCTTGGCTGATGGATGACCCATGGCACCATAGCCTTCAAACATGATGTTGATCGGGATGAACTCGAAACAGCAGATATTCTCATCGCCGGTTTCCTGTTTTATCTCATTTACTACTTCCTTGATGTGATGGTACAGGTAATAATCCATTGAACCAAGTCCGCACATGATGTATGTATCCGGACCGTTCAGGTTTCTGACCTGTTTTACAAATTCCTTGTATCTGGCATGGAACCACTTTTCCATGGCTTCGATCTCATTGAAGTCACGATAGAAGCGTATCGGGTTTGAATCGTTGGTTCCCAGGTTGATCACGACGATGTCATTGTGGTTCTTTTCAAAATCCCATCTGGCTGGTTCTCTGCCGTATTTTCTGTCGTAGAGTTCATCGGTATAGGCATAGATGTCTTCCATGGCGTGCATCGGGAACATCGGGTGCTCAGGTCTGGCACTGCTTATGCCTGATTCACAGATCATTGAGAATTCATAGTCGAGTTCTCTGGCGCCTAAGGCAGCGTATGATGTCCAGCCGTTTTCCTCACTTGTTCTGAAGATCATGCCGTTATTCTCAGCTTCATTGCCGAAGCCGCAGGTGATTGAGTCACCGATGATCTCAACGGTCTTCTTATGACTCTCGTACTTATGGAATTCACCGTCTGTCTCAACTTCGATGATGCCGAGTTTTCCTCTGGCATTTTCAGACAGCTTGATTACTCTTATATCCTTGGTTGCCGGGGTATCAGACTGCCATAAGGTCAGCCATTCATCTTCACTGTGGCACTCATGTCTGTTGATCAGCTCGTCGTCGACTACTGCGCCGATGCATGGCCAGTCTGCCGGAGGCTGTGGCATGCCGGGCATGCCCTGAAGCTGGTCGCTGAAAGCCATTACTCTTACCTTGAGGTAAGTGCCGGTCAGCCTTACGGTAAAGCCTGAACAGCTCCAGTTGCAGAACAGAGCTTCTCTGTTTTCATCATATACGGTTCTGCCGTGAACCTTCACATTCGGTAATAATTCTCTAATCTTCATGATCAGCCCTCCTTAACAACAAATCTGTACATGTCTCCGCTTGGTACATAGGTAACGGCTACCTTGTTTTCTACAAGTTCACTCAGCCAGTCCTTCATGTATTTCATTCCCAGTTCTTCCCAGTTGAAATGCCCGAGGTTGATCATGGCCTTTACCTTGCCAAGATCCACGGCATCTCTGATGTAGGAGAGAACAGTCCAGTCTATGACTTCTCCCGGAATGATGACGTCTGCCTTCTTTTCCAGAGTTTCAATGACCTTTACGGAGTATTCACCGGTCCTGCCGTCTCTGGTATGGTAATCCATCGGATAGAGATGACCTACCAGAGCAATTCTGGAGATGATGGCATCCGGATCACCGATGATCCTGGCACCGTTAAGTCCGATGGTATTGATGATGTGATCACACAGCTGCTTCAGAGTCTGTGGTTCAAGTGTAACCAGAAAGTGAGCAAACAGTCCGGTATCGGCATCAACGACCGCCTTGTCTTCCCAGCCCAGGTATTTCAGAACACCCGTGAAAATGCTGTCGGGACGGTGAGCATGCATGTGGTCATGGTCTCTCCAGACGACGATGTGATGCTCGTCAAGAAGCTTTCTCTTTTCCTCGTAGACTTCATTGCCGAAATCCTCAAACCAGCCATTCTGGTCAGCTGAGGTGTAGAAGGTCGGCTCATGGACGACGATCAGATTGGCCCCCAGTTCGATGGCCTTTCTGATTACAGATACGTTAGGTGTGAGGGCAGTTACGACGCCCGTACACTCTTCATCCGGGTCACCGCACTTGTAGTCGTCACAGCCATTGTAATCAGCCGGAAACTGCGGGTGGTAGGCCAGGATCCTATCAACAACTTCTCTGATTTTCATTATCATACCTCCAATGTGAAACCGAATGCCGGATTGCCTTCTGAATTGTACAGAACGGCTTCGCAGTAATTGGTTTCACAGTATTCTATTCTTATTTTTCTGTCTCTGAAATCGCCATGTAATGTGAGAACATTTCCCTTAACATCTGCTTCATAGGCAATGTCTCTTCCTTCTGTTCTGACGGTCATCCACAGATGAATGTTGCCATTGATGACCATGCCTTCAGCAGCGTTTTCAAAGCTGATCGCTATTTCATCAGTGTTTCTGACTGCTTCCTTCATGACCGGGCAGTCAGCGGTAAGGGAATCATCTCCATAGGTGTGCTTCATGACGATGCGCCCGAGTCTTTCACCGACCATCTTCTTACGGCGGGGATGAACGTTCATCCTGTCACCGGCATCAAGTATGCAGATGTCGGTAACGTCCTTAAGTCTTTCAGAGGTTTCATGCTGAAGATGACGCATCAGGGCGTATTTCTTTGCCCCATTGAAGCTGAAGCCCTGGAATGGTGCCAGTTCGATCTGGTAGAAGGGGAAGTCCCACCCCCAGAGTTTACGCCAGCTGTTGATCATCGTCACCATGCTCTCGTCGTAGAAGTCAGCCCAGTTTCTGGCGTCATCATCTTCACCCTGATACCAGATGACTCCTCTGATGGAGTAGGGGGCGACCTTTTTCAGCATGTTTTCATAAAGTCCACCAGGCCTGACAATTGATCTTGGACCCGGGTTATAAGGTGCAAAGTCAACGGGAGGGAGCTTTGA
>ONPK01000146.1 GCA_900319675.1 uncultured Bacillota bacterium | reverse complement strand
CTGTTTGTCGTCTACGGTCCGGTGAGACTGTTTCCGAACTGGTTCGTTACGACGGCCTTAACAACAGGTGAGCACAAGTATCTGGCCTACATCCTATACACGGAGAAAATGGTTGATGACATACTGGAAGATAACAGAATAGTGGTAAGCGATGAATCGACGGATGAATCACTCATCAGCTTTACTTCAACGGTTACCTACGCCAATGAATACGAAAGGCAGATACTTGAGCATGACGAAGATGAGCTCTACAAGATGATTGAGATTTCCGGCAGCGGCTACAGCGGCTGGATAACAGTAATATATGATCCATCAAGACTTCATCTGGCCGTAGCTGAGGATGATTCCGGCGAGACGGTCAGTGAAATGGCCGAACGCTATGATGCCATGGTTGCCATCAACGGGGGCGGATATGCCTCAAGACGCGGGGAGAAGAACTCATGCGGCGGTCTGGTAGCGGATGGTGAGGTACTGTGTGAAGATGAATATGCCAACGCCATGGTTACCATGACTGAAGAGGGCAAGCTGGTACTGACCTACAGTCCAACTGACAGACTAAGTTCGGATACGGACTGGGCTGTTTACTTTGAACCGTTTCTGATCGTCAACGGTGTCAGATCTGAGTTTCAGAACAACGCCGGAGGTACCCAGCCGCGTACGGCCATCGGGCAGAGAAGCGATGGTGTAGTACTGCTGGTGACGATCGACGGGCGTGGTTCAAATGGTTCAATGGGCATCAACTACAGCGATCTTACCGACATCTTTGAACGCTATGGCTGCATCAATGCGGCTAATCTGGATGGCGGCGGATCTACTACACTGGTCGTTGAAGGAGAACTGATCAATGAACCGGCATCCTTCCGTGACAGGGGCGAAAGAAACGTCTTTGATGCGATAGTTTATTATTAATTGACTTGATTATTTGGGCTTTGAAACGGATAATAAAGCCGAGGTAGTCTTAAATGAAAAAGGGAAAGAATCTTTATCTGTTAGTATCACTGTGCATGATGGCAGCCAGCTCAATTGGCCTGTATCTGAATTCGTTTGGCGTGTTCTTTTCACCGATGGCCGAAGCCCTTGGCGAAAAGAGAGGCAACGTTGCCATGTTCAATACGATAATGATCTTTGCCAACGCCGTATTCAGCATCATCGTGCCGATGGTGGCGACAAATAAGAACTATAAGAAATTCTATCTCGGCGGCATAATCGGTTCCATTGCGGCTCTGATCTTAATGGCCAACGCTACGGGGCTGCTAATGCTTTATGCCGGAGGATTATTACTGGGAGCATCCGCAAGCACCTATTTCCTGGTCGTCATTACGACGGTCATCAACAACTCTTTTGAAGGTAATGCGGGCACCATGGGCGGCATCGTGTTCAGCTTCAGCGGACTGGCTGGAGCCATTTTCTCACCGATGTTTGCCTCAATAATCAGTGCCAGCGGCTATAAGACGGCGTTCTACGTAATGGCCGTACTGGCAGCGGTTCTGTGCGCACCGGCACTGTTTGCCGACATAAAGATAGAGAAGGAAGGACTTGAGAAGGAAAGCGGGAATACGGGTAAGCTGAACATGCTGTCAATGGCGTTCATTCTGTGTACGCTGATGATGGTATTCTATCAGTTCCTGCCGTCACTTCCTCAGCACTTCCCGGGCATCGGCATCAGCAAGGGTCTTTCAGAATCTGTAGCCCCGTTGCTGGTAAGCGCAGCCATGGTGGGCAACATCGTCTTCAAGCTGATTGCCGGAGTTATGATCGACAAGTTGGGAGCACTGAAGACCTTACTGGCGATGACAGGGTTAAACATCATCGGCAGCGTTCTGCTGTTCATCGGAAACAATGCTCTGGTATCAATGGCAGGAGCGTTCCTGTTTGGGGCAATGTATTCAATAACCTCATTCGGCGGCAGCAGTGTCGTCAGAGACGTATTCGGCGATGCCGCCTACAAGAGGGCATATTCCGTAATATCCTTCTTCGGATGTGCGAGCAATGCCCTGGGCATTTCCCTGGTCGGCTACATATATGACTTTACGTCATCCTATGATCCGGCCATCATCATGTCGGTAGTACTGGCTATACTGGCCTATCTGTCGGCAACGGCCGCAAAGAAAAAGCATTCATAGGAATGCTTAGTCCAAAGTATTAATGATTTCCTTAAGGGCGTTCATTTCATCAGCTGATAATGTAACGCCTTTTCCCATCTTTGAATGGTCAGGGCTCCATGTTCTGATGTCGTAAACCGGTTCGCGCTTGTTCCAGCTGATCAGATTGAGTTCCTTCTGCCAGCCGTTATTCTGTCTGGATAAGACGCATACTGTTTCAACTATTTCGTAGGTAAATTCCATGTTTTGCCTCCCCTGATATTTATATATATCCATTTTATACATTTTTCATAATAAATCTACTGCTATTATCACAAATTGAGTTAATAATAATCTTCTATGGCTGAAACTGTCATATAATTAAGGCATAAGCAACAAGGAGAAACACAATATGATCATTCAGAGCAGAAACGTTTACTATAACGAAAAACTGCAGCCTCTTCAGGTTGAGTTTGAAAACGGAAAGATCGTCAACATTCTTCCTTACGGCATGAAGAAGGCCGACAGAGACTATGGCGACAACTGGATTTTGCCGGGTCTGATCGATATTCACAACCATGGCTATAACGGCTGTGATGCCAACCATGCCACGGAGGAATGGGTCAGGGAATGGATGGCCTACCTGCCTTCAGAAGGCGTTACAAGCACCCTGGCTGCGACTTCTTCCTCACCCCGGGCAACAATGTTAAAGGGCATGGAAGCCATCGCCAGAGTCATCGATGAAGGCTGTGAGGGAACTCATCTGTTAGGCATCTATTCTGAGGGTCCGTTCATGTGTGAACAGTTCAGGGGAGCTCAGGACGTAGCCAACCTGACGATTCCGACAAAGGAGGAAATCGACGTCTATCAGAAGGCCTGTAACGGGCATCTGATCTATGTCATGATGGCTCCGGAGATGCTGAATGGTGACATGAGTGTAATTGAGTACTGTGTAAAGAACAACATCAAGGTTACCTGCGGACATACCGGAGCTACCTTTGAGGACATTACCGCAGCCAGAAAGGCCGGTGCCAGATCATTCACTCATACCTATAACGGCATGAGAGGCCTGCATCACCGTGAACCGGGTGTAGTAGGTGCGGCAATGTACTACGATGACATGTACGCCGAAATGATCGGTGACGGGGTTCACGTATCATTCCCGTCAATGAACGTACTGGCCAAGACCAAGGGCAAGGACAGACTGATCTCCGTAACCGACTCCGTATTCTTCAAGGGATTCCCGGTAGGAAAGTATGAAGTTGAAGGCCAGACACGCTACGTATGTGAGGATGGCGTCGGCAGACTGGAAAACGGCAGCATCTGCGGCAGTGCCAACAGACTCAACGTCATTCTGGGCAGGGAGATCACCAAGGCCAACATTCCGTACGTCACGGCCATCAACTCATGTACCTGCAACCCGGCCAACATGCTGGGATTCGGCAACGTAAAGGGATATCTTAAGGAAAACTATGACGCAGACATCTGCGTAGTGGATGCTGACTTCAACGTCTTGCAGACCTATGTCAGCGGAAAGGAAATGTTATGATAATTCAGGGAAAGAAAGTTTACATTGATGAAGAGCTGAGAGAGGCTCAGCTGGAAATTGAAGACGGCAAGATCAAGGCGATCTTACCATACGGCAACAAGCCCGTTGATGCCGACTATGGCGATAACTGGGTACTGCCGGGCCTTATCGATGTCCATACCCATGGCTATAACGGCGGAAGCACCGACAGGGCTACGAAGGAATGGGTCAGGGAATGGATGGATTATCTGCCTTCAGAAGGTGTTACGTCCGTAGTACCAAGCACCAGCAGCTGTCCGGAATCAAGCATGTTCCCGAGCATGACCGTAATAGCCGAAGTGCTTGAGGAAGGCTGTGAAGGGGCAGAGATCCTGGGCATCTATTCCGAAGGACCGTTCATGTGCGAGAAGTACAGAGGAGCGCAGGACCTGCGTTATCTGACGATTCCTGACAGAAAGAAGATCGATGAGTACATCGCCGCCTGCAAGGGCCACCTCATCTATGTCATGGTCGCACCGGAGATGCTGCCGGACATGGATGTCATCAGATATCTGAGAAGTCTGAACATTGCGGTAGCCTGCGGTCATACCGGGGCAACCTTTGAGCAGATCAGAGAAGCCAGAGAAGCCGGCGCGCAGTCATTCACCCATACCTATAACGGCATGAGAGGACTGCATCACCGTGAACCGGGCGTTGTCGGAGCAGCCATGTACTTTGATGACATGTATGCTGAACTGATCGGTGACGGCGTTCACGTATCATTCCCGGCCATGCATGACCTGGCCAAGACCAAGAACAAGGACAGACTGATCTCAGTTACCGATGCCGTTGCCTACAAGGGCTGGCCGGTAGGTGAATATACTGAGAGCGGTGTGGTAATGAGAGTATGTGAAGACGGTGTCTGCAGACTTGAGGATGGAACCATCTGCGGCAGTGCCAACAGGCTCAATGAGATCCTGGGCAGAGAGATCACCAAGGCCAACATACCTTATGTAAAGGCCATTAATTCATGTACCTGCAACCCGGCCAACCTGATGGGATTCGGCCAGAGGAAGGGCTATATCAAGAAGGACTATGACGCTGACATCTGCGTTCTGGATGAGAACTTCAATGTCGTTCAGACCTATGTCAGAGGCAAGGCGTATTTATGAGATTAACTGACGTGACCCTGCCTGTCACTGCCGAAATGCTTGATAAGGCCGGCAACAATGAACGCAAGGTCTTTTCCGGACACGCAGGTACGCACTTTGACGTAATGAACAGGGAGTTTCCCCTTGAGTATACGGAAAGAAAGGGTTACGTGTTTGACGTTCAGGACCGGGAAGAGATAGGCTTATCCGACATTGATCCGGACGTTGTCGAGAAGGACATGTTCATCGGATTCCGTACCGGATTCATTGAGGAAGCCGGCTATGGCACGCCAGAATACTTTCACCAGCATCCTCAGCTTTCTGAGGAACTGATCAGGTTTCTGGTGGAAAGAAGGGTTTCGATCATCGGCATTGATTTTGCCGGAGCCAGAAGGAGCAAACAGCACGTGCCGTGTGATCAGTACTGTGCCGATCATGGGGTATTCATCGTGGAAAATCTGTGCAATCTCGGTGAAGTTGTTGGGAAAGAAGTCACGGTTTACACATTTCCGCTTAATCTGAAGGGTTCAAGCGGACTGCCCTGCAGGGTGGTAGTTAAGGAAAATTGATCAGGGAAGTTTAACATGGAGATTTCAATTGAAAGAGTAAAGGATGAACTGTACAACATCAGCGGTGACGTGCAGATCTATTACGTGCCTGATGAGGATGAGTTCATCGATGATCTGGAA
>ONPK01000120.1 GCA_900319675.1 uncultured Bacillota bacterium | reverse complement strand
AAAGTATCAATTATGGCTCGATAATCTGCAGGAAGGGGACCCGCTTCGCGAGGAACTCATTGAAATCAAGGATAATGTAATGGAGATAAACGAAAGATTCTTCCTTGATCTGGCATTCGGTACAGCAGGCTTAAGAGGTGTTGTCGGTGCCGGAACGAACATGATGAACCGATTCACTGTTGGCAAGGCTACTCAGGGCATAGCTGACTACATCAAGAGCTATGGCCAGGAAGCCATGGATAAAGGTGTTGTCATTGCTCATGACCCGCGTCATTTCTCTGATGAATTCTGCAGGCTTACGGCAAGCATTCTTGCCGCTAACGGCATTCAGGCATATGTATATCCGGGATTGAGAACCACTCCTCAGCTGGCGTGGTCAGTAAGAAGGATCGGCACGATCGCTGGCATCAACATTACTGCTTCTCACAACCCGAAGGTATATAACGGCTATAAGGCTTACTGGGAAGATGGATGTCAGGTCTCAAGCAGCATCGCTGATGGCATGGAAGACTGCATCAGAAAGGTTGACATGTTCAAGGATGTACTCCATTCTGATTTTGATGAAGGTGTCAGAACAGGAAAAATCGTTGTTCTGGGACCGGAATATGACAGAGAATACCTTGATGTGGTTGAAGGCATTTCAATTCATGGCGGCGACGAGATAGATCTGGACATCCCGCTGGTATTCACACCTCTGAACGGTGCGGCAGCAATTCCATTTACAACAATGCTAAAGGACAGAGGATTCAGAAACTGGCACATCGTTGAAGTTCAGAAGGATCCTGATCCGGATTTCACCTCTGTTGGATATCCTAACCCTGAAGATCCGAAGGCCTTCAGAATGAGCGAGGAATTAGGCAGACAGACCGGTGCAGAACTGTTAATGGCCTGTGACCCGGATGGCGACCGCTTTGCCATTGAATTAAAGGATGATGACGGTAACTACATTCCGTTGAACGGCAACCAGACCGGATATCTGCTGGTCAACTATATTCTTGAGGGTCACAGAACAGCCGGAACATTGCCAAGTAACGGCGCTATGGTCAAGTCAATCGTTACCAGCACAATGAGTACGGTAATGGCAGAATCATATGGCGTTAAGATGTTTGAATCACTGACTGGCTTTAAGAACATCTGCGGACAGATCCCATGGCTTGAAGAAAACGGCTATAAGTATCTGTTTGGCTATGAGGAATCAGTTGGCTACGCTGCCTGTCCAGACATCAGAGACAAGGACGGCATCTCTGCTGGCATGCTCGTTGCCGAGGCAGCAGCATATTACCGCAAGCAGGGTAAGACACTATGGAACGTTCTGAATGATCTTTACGACAAGTACGGTTACTATAACGAATATGAACCAAATATGGTTCTGGAAGGCCTGGAAGGGGCTGACAGGATCAAGAGAATGATGAGCTACGTCAGAAACAATCTGCCGACTGAAGTTGCCGGATATAAGGTTGACAAGGTAATTGACTACATTAATGGCTACGAGAGAATTCCTGCCAGCAATGTTCTGAGATTCTTCCTAAACAATGATTCATGGTTTGCCATCAGACCTTCAGGAACAGAACCGAAGATCAAGTTCTACTTCTACACGAAACAGGATTCACTTACAGCTGCAAGGGAAGTAAACCTGAAGATCAAGGAAGCAATATACGACATCGTAAACAGCGTTGCTTAATCAAGAAGAGAGAAATCTCTTCTTTTTTATGAAAGAAGGAGAGGGGATGCTCTTTGAAACAAACTTTCAGAAAACGATTTCCTAATTAACAAAAAAGGGTGTCTGAAAATAACTCATTGCAGCAAAGAAAAAGAAGAAACACGATTAAAAGAATTTGATTCATAACTATTAAATTCATCATTAAGCGGGATAATTCAGATATGATTTTCGAAAAGACTACGGAAATCCCTGACTAATACAAAAGAACAGTTAAGGCAGTTTCTTAATGAGACTGCCTTTTTCTGTGCAAAGAAAAAGCCTGTTTCCAGGCTTAGCGTATTCTTTTATCTAATACAATTAATGAAATTTCCTGAGTTGGTTCGCCCTTTTCGTTGACATTGAAACCATCTTCTTCATAGGATGACATGTCATGACCAAAGGAAGAGAGAACACCGTGGTTTTCAAAGCCAAGTTCCTCAAATACTTTTATGGCTTTTGTCTGATAGGAGTATGCCATGACGTTGATAGAAATAACGTCCGGATAGTTTTCCTTAACAAAGTCAGCTACGGCATTGACGAAGTCCTTTTCCTGTTTCTCATCTGCCTCGGGATCAATGACGATCTGTAAAGCAGCGGCTTCCTTTCTGATACGGTTGTTTATCGCAAAGTAACCAAGAAACTTATTGTCATCTTCAATCTGGAAATAGTAGTCCTTACGGTAGTTTTCCCTTAACAGATAATACTCGTTTTCACTGCCTTTTCCTAAAACTGTCCACTGGTAGTCCTTTGAAAAGGGCCAGGCAGCAATCTTTTCTGCGTTTTCCTGTGTAAGTTTACTTATCTTATAGCTCATAATCCCATCACCTTTAAAGCGTCTGTAATGATTTGATAGTGGTCAAAGGCCAGATCATCTTTATTTAGGATGACGTCACCTTTTCTGAAATACAGTTCATCATCTCTGATGATCTCAAACCAGCCGGTTTCCTTAGCATCATCGGCCGCTTCAGCCTTTACTTCTCTGTCCTTCAAGTCAAAGCCATAGGCAGCGGAAACGACCCAGCCTCTTGGATCTCTTCCCGGCTTACTGTAAACACCGACAGGTGTAAAGTCATCCAGTTCCAGAGAAGTTTCTTCCTGAAGTTCGCGGCGGGCCGTCTGGGAAAGCTCTTCGTTTTTGTTGGCGAAGCCGCCCGGCAAGGCCCAGTGATCGATATAAGGATGACCGCCTCGTTTTATTAACAGGATCTTTCCGTCTTTAAAGACACAGATGTCAGCTGTTAAGGACGGTTTGGGATATTTATCCGGATTGTAAAGACGGAGGAATTCCTCCTCCGTCAATCCGTTTTTATCCTTTTTCTGATTAGAAGTCAACTTCAGTGTCATAGTAGCAGCACTTCAGTAACTTTTCCATCTCTTCCTGGCTTGGCTGACGAGGGTTAGATCCTGTGCAAGCATCTAAGATAGCGTTCTTGGCGATTTCAGGTAATCTTTCCAGGAATACTTCTTCAGGAACGAAGCCCTGTTCAGTTGGATATGAGTCAGCACCGTAATGCTTGATGCAGTGAGGTATGTTCAGGTCATCATTCATCTGACGTAAGTAAGCGATCAGAGCAGCAACCTTTTCATCATCTGTAGCGTTCTTATCGCAGATACCCATGTAATCAACGATAACGCCATATCTCTTCTTAGCTGTTTCATCCTTAGCGTTGAAAGCGATGACCTTTGGCAGATACATTGCGTTTGCAGCACCGTGGATAATGTGTGCACCGTAATCCTGGAAGATAGCACCAGTCTTATGAGCCATTGAGTGAACAATACCTAATAAGGCATTAGAGAATGCCATACCGGCTAAGCACTGTGCATTGTGCATGCGGTCTCTGGCAGCCATGTCACCGTTGTATGATGGAACTAAGTCCTTCATGATCATTTCGATAGCATGAATAGCCAGTGGGTCTGTGTAATCACAGTTAGCAGTTGAAACGTATGCTTCAACAGCGTGAGTCATAGCGTCCATACCGGTATGAGCGACGAGCTTCTTAGGCATGGTTTCAGCTAAGTCAGGGTCAACGATAGCGATATCCGGTGTGATTTCGAAGTCAGCGATTGGATACTTGATGCCCTTCTGATAGTCAGTGATGATTGAGAAGGCAGTTACTTCTGTAGCTGTACCGCTTGTTGAAGAAACAGCGACGAATTTTGCCTTGTGTCTTAATTCAGGAATACCGAATACCTTGCACATGTCTTCGAAAGTGCAATCAGGATATTCATACTTGATCCACATAGCCTTGGCAGCATCGATTGGTGAACCGCCACCGATAGCTACGATCCAGTCAGGTTCGAATTCAAGCATCTTTTCAGCGCCTCTCATGACTGTATCAACAGACGGGTCGCTTTCGATACCTTCAAATAAAGCAACTTCCATGCCGGCTTCTTCCAGATACTTAATAGCTCTGTCTAAGAATCCGAATCTTTTCATTGATCCGCCGCCAACACAGATTATAGCTTTCTTTCCCTTTAAGGTCTTCAATGTTTCCAGAGAACCCTTACCATGATAAAGGTCTCTTGGTAAAGTAAATCTTGCCATTATTAATCCTCCTATAGCAACGCTTATTTATCAGCATATTTATTTTACCATAGGGGGAGAAATACTTAAATGTGAAAATTTGCACAAAAGATTCTTTCTGTTTTTTTCACAAGTGAAAGAAAAAGGCCCCTCAGAACCTGTGTCATTAGTAACATTTATTCTTCGATAATAGTAATCTTTACGCCATCCGGTGCCCCAAAGGAGAAGGCTCAGGAGCAGGGAGACAGGCTCCTTTTCCAGCCGGTCCGCCCGATAGACCTGGACCAGGAGAAAGACAGCCGGGATCACGGCTGCCAGGATCAGAAACAAATTCAAAAAGCGCTCCCCTCCTTTCGGGTATCGTTGGTATTGTAGATGGTTTTGCCGCGGCTGTCAATGGAAAGACGGAAACGGCAAAGGAGC
>ONPK01000121.1 GCA_900319675.1 uncultured Bacillota bacterium | reverse complement strand
TCGTAAATTATATGAAACATTTCTATATTTCAATGGTTTCAGCAGGTTCAGTAAAGCTGCTGAAGGTGGCTGTTGCCTTGGTGAAGTAGAGAACAAGAGTATTGCCGTCATTCTCATCATACATGGCTCTTAAGTTAGGATAGGCATCCAGCATTGATTTCTTGGCTTCAAATCTGTCATCTTCGGCCATTTCTACGGCAACTCTGATCCACTTACCCTTGGTAAATCCGCAGATCTCGACCTTTGGATTGGCCAGGATCTGTTTTGCACAGTCCTTCTTTTTTCCGGTCTGGATGTATAGTCTGCCGTCAAAGATGTTGACGGTACCGAACGGACGTACTCTTGGCTGACCGTTATCGTCAGTTGCCAGATAGTATGTTCCGCATTCCTTCAGAAAATCGTGAACTCTTTGTAAATTATCCATATATTGTCTCCTTATATGCAAATTATAACATACCGCAGCGATAGAATAATAAATCGGACACCCGTAAAAATGATATAATGTATAAGCCGAGGTAAATCAGATGACACAGTACACACCCATGATGACGCATTATCTGGAGATAAAGAAGAGCTATCCTGATGCTCTGGTCTTTTACCGTCTCGGAGACTTCTACGAGATGTTCTTTGATGATGCCAAGACGGCTTCGCATGAACTTGACCAGGTTCTGACGGGCAGAAATGCCGGTGTGGAAGAGAGAGTACCGATGTGCGGTGTGCCATATCATGCCGTTACCGGCTACATCCAGAGACTCATAGCCAAGGGTTACAAGGTCGCCATCGTTGAACAGATGGAAGACCCGGCTGAGGCAGTAGGCCTGGTAAAGAGAGACGTCATAAGAGTCGTTACCCCGGGAACAGCCATTGATGAGATCATGGATGAAAAGGCCAGTGCCTATCTGGCAGGTCTGTGTGATTATGGCTATGGTTATGCTCTGGCAGTTTGCGACATAACAACAGGGGAAACCAAACTCATAAACATTGAACATGATAATCTCAGGCTGAAGCAGATAATACTAAGCAACGACATCAAGGAAGTCGTATTAAGAACTGACTATAATCAGAAGAATCTGAAGGCCATAAACAACATGGATCTGGTCACTCTTTCCATATGTGATCAGAGTGACATTAAGGAACAGTATAAGTATCTGGTTGAAAACGTTGAAGACGTACATCTTCTGGAAGCTACCGGCAGACTGCTGAACTATCTGGAAGCCACCCAGAAGAGAACGATGACTCACCTGATTCCATTTGTTCTGGAAGACAATGATGCCTATCTGAAGATGGACTATTCAACGATCCAGAACCTTGAACTGGTTGAACCCAGCAAGCTCAACAGCAGGGCCATTACCTTATGGAACTATCTGGACAAGGCTCAGTCAGCCGCCGGATCAAGATTATTGAAGAAGTGGATCCAGAGGCCGTTAAGGAATCTGGATAAGATTAACCAGAGACTGGACATGATCGCCTATCTGAAGAAGAATTTCATTAAGAGAGAGACCCTGAAGGGCCATCTGGCTCAGTTATATGACATTGACAGACTGATTTCCCGTGTTGCCTATGGCAGTGCCAATGGCAGAGACTGTCTGAGACTGCAGAAGTCGCTGGATCAGGTACCGGCAATACTTGAAATAGTATCGGCCAGCGGCATCTATCCGGAATATGACGACATCGATCAGTGCACACAGCTGCATGAAAGACTCGTCGGCAGCATCGTTGACGAACCACCGTTCTCAACCCATCAGGGCGGAATATTTCAGGATGGATATAATGAACAGTTAGATGAATACCGTAAGATCCAGCGCGAAGGACAGAAGTGGATCGTTGAACTGGAACAGAAGGAAAAGGAAAAAACCGGCATCAAGACCCTCAAGGTCGGCTATAACAAGGTGTTCGGTTACTACATAGAAGTATCAAAGGGCATGGTATCCCAGGTAAAAGAGGAATGGGGTTATCAGCGCAAGCAGACTCTCACCACCGGTGAAAGATACATTACTGCTGAGCTGAAGGAAAGAGAAGACGCCATTCTTCATGCCGAAGAAAGAGCAATCAGACTGGAAAGCCAGCTGTTTGATGAACTGATTGCTGAGATAAAGACATATCTGCCGGCCTTGCAGAAGCTGGCCAACTGTCTGGCGGTAATAGATGGTGTATATGCCTTAAGCGTTGTCAGCTCAAGTAACGCGTTCGTAAGACCGACATTTAATAATGAGGGAATACTGAACGTCAAGCAGGGCAGACACCCGATACTGGAAACCATCAGCAAGGATCAGTACGTGCCAAACGACATCTACATGGATAACATTCAGCCGATACAGATAATCACCGGCCCTAATATGGGCGGCAAGAGCACCTACATGAGACAGTGTGCCCTTATCGTATTACTGGCACAGATCGGCTGTTACGTACCGGCTAAATCTGCCAGCATGCCGATATTCGACCAGATATTTACCAGGATCGGTTCAACTGACGACATATTGGGCGGTCAGTCAACCTTCATGGTTGAAATGAATGAGGCAAATAATGCATTACAGCACGCAACCAGGGACTCACTCATCATCTTTGATGAGATAGGAAGAGGTACATCCACCTATGACGGCATGGCACTGGCCCAGGCGATGCTTGAGTACATCGATGCGGCAATAGGCGCCAAGACTCTGTTCTCAACGCACTACCATGAACTGACCAGTCTGGAAAACAACATGAATGGAATTATCAACAAGCACGTTGACGTTCATGAGGAAAATGACAGGATAACGTTCCTGTACAAAGTCAAAAACGGCAAAGCCAACAAGTCATACGGAATTCACGTTGCCTCACTGGCCAAGCTGCCTGACAGCATCATCGAAAGGTCGAGGGAATTACTGAAGACCTTTGAAACGACCAAGAAGCACTACAATGACCAGACTCAGATCGTCATGGTTGAAAAGGTTCCTCAGCAGCTGAAGGACATTGAGGACATCCTTACCAGGGCAGATCCCAATAACATGACGCCAATTGAGGCCTTACAGCTGGTAGCAGACCTCAAGAAGAGGACTGAAAACAAGTAAAACGCAGGCTTTGTATCTGCGTTTTTGGATAAAAGGAGAAGAAACGGCGATAATGAAAACCACAGACAAATACTTTCCGATGTATAAAGTCATTGGATTACAGCTGCTGTTACTGATACCATCATATCTGATAGTGAGATTTCTGCTGTTCAGGCTGCACGGGTCATATGATGCGCCGCTTATCGCAGCAGGAGTTTCGGCGGTTGGTGTCGTAATTACATATCTGACCAGAAAGCCATTTGTCTTTGAGGGAACGATCTACGGTTATCTGATATCGTTTGGAATATCGCAGATATTCAAGAAGGAATACATAGATCCAAATCACGGTAATACAATGCATAATAACTGGTTTGAGATATGGATCATCACCTATGCAGTCATCATCGCAGCTTGCGTGATCTTAGACGCAATACTGATAAAAAACGAAAGAGGGAAATAGAATATGAAAAGAAAGCTCATCACATTAATGATCGTGTTGCTCATTCTGTCTGTTTTCACAGGATGCAGTAAGAAAGAATCAGCACCGGCTGAAGATGATTACAAGATCGACTATCTCGTACTCGTCAATAAGCTGAATCCACTGCCGTCAGACTGGGAGGATAATCTTAAGACCGTTCACTTTACAAATACGATCGGAGACGATGTTGAAGTTGAGCAGAGAGCATATGATGCCTATCTCAAGATGAAGGAAGAACTGAACAAGGAAGGAGTATTCGTTGATCTGGACTCTGCCAGAAGAAGCGTTGCCGCTCAGCAGGCAATAGTTGACGAATTTACGGTGAAATACGGCGCTGACTATACCGCAAAGGTTGTAGCCAAGCCAGGTTATTCAGAACATCATACGGGACTGGCGCTGGATCTGTATCTGATCATTGACGGCGTAGATGTCGTTGAGAATGAAGACATGGTTCAGTACCCTGAAATATGGGCAAAGATCCATGAAAAACTGGATGATTACGGATTCATACTCCGTTATCTGCCGGAAAAGGAACACATTACAGGTTATGCCTATGAGCCATGGCACATCCGTTACGTAAATGACAGTAAGATCGCAAAGGAAATACAGGATAAGGGCCTTACCCTGGAAGGATATCTGGGAGCCGTAAAGGAAACAGCACCTGTAATTGATTACGGTGATTCAAAGCTGTTCACCAGGGAACAGCTTGAAGAGGTAATGATCAGGATCAAGTGTTCATTCGCTGCCTGGGAAGGCTGTGAACTGGAAAGCCTGCGTTACGCCGGTGATGAATACAGCACACAGGAACAGGTTGACTGGGCTAATTCTCAGAACCCGGATGGAAACTATATTGGAGTTGTAAGTGGATTCAGTGATTATCATAAAGCAGACAAAAAATTTAAGGATTACCAGTGGTGGCTTGCCTGCAACCAGGAAGGCGACTGGGACATCGTAACATCCGAATGACAGTAAGCAGACTTGAAAAAGTCTGTTTTCTTATGCAGGAAGAAC
>ONPK01000123.1 GCA_900319675.1 uncultured Bacillota bacterium | reverse complement strand
ACGTACAGCGGATCTTCTCCGGCTTCCAGCATTCTTGCCAGCCAGTATACGGCTGCGTCCGGATCGGAATTACGCATGGACTTGTGCAGGGCGGAAATCAGATTGTAGTGTTCCTCCCCATCCTTATCATACAGCAGTGACTTTTGAGAAGTTACCTGTTCGATTATGTCTGTATTAACAATAATGCCATCATCCGTCATATTGCCGTTAATGACCGCCATCTCCAAAGTGGACAGCGCATTTCTGGCATCACCGTCACAGAAACTGGCTATGAAGTAGAGATCCTTGTCATCAATGAAGATCTTTTCCCCGTTGAAGGCTCTCTTATCCTCAATGGTTCTCTTAAGCAACGTGACGATGTTATCTGCGGTAAGCTGCTTGAGAACGAATACCTTGCATCTTGACAATAGAGCGCCGTTGATCTCAAAAGACGGATTTTCCGTCGTAGCTCCGATCAGAATTATGCTGCCCTTTTCAACAAACGGCAGAAACGCATCCTGCTGAGCCTTGTTAAAACGGTGGATCTCATCAACAAAGACAATGGTCTTCTTATCAAACAATGTTGCATCCTCAGCCTGTTTCATCACTTCCTTGATTTCCTTGATGCCGCTGGTTACGGCTGAGAAATTGATGAAGGTCGAATCGGTCTGTCTGGCTATGACATGAGCCAGAGTCGTCTTGCCAACGCCCGGAGGGCCCCAGAAAATCATTGAGGGGATGACATCTTCCTCAATCATTGTTCTAAGGATCTTACCCTCACCTAACAGATGCTCCTGTCCGATTATCTCATCGAGAGTCTGCGGACGCATCCTGCTGGCTAACGGCTGGGCAAAGTTGCTGAAAAAAGCATTTCTCTTTTTCATTTGATTCACCGTTCAGTGTATGTGTTTACTTTACTTTTTCTATGAATCCGGCCAGCTTTTCCACCATTACATCAAGATGTCTGGTAAAGCAGTGGTCATCGCCATGTACTATCTCAAGACTGCAGTCACTGTACATGTCCTGCAGCTTGTAGGCATACTGTACCGGTACCGCCTCATCATCATCACCATGGATGATGCATACTGGTCCCTTATATGCCTTTACGAAATCTTCCAGGTGCAGGATCTGAGCTACTCTGAAATAGTCACCGTTGATTTTAGCACCTTCAAGTTCAAAGTAATCCGGAATGTGTTCAGGATCAAATTGGACTCCGAAGAACATGCCGTATCTGGCAGCGTCAAGAATGTTGATGGCTGGAGACAGTGGTATGACTGCCTTGAAGTCATCATGCTTCAGTCCGGCGATCAGCACGGTAAGAAGTCCGCCCTGAGAATGTCCGGTTACGTAAAGATCAGTAACGAAGTCAAGACTCTTGGCATAATTGACTACGCATAAGCCGTTATCTATCCACTTCAGAAGATTGTGTTCGCCAAATTCTCCCTCGGACTGTCCATGGCCAAACAGATCCACTCTTAATGCGGCGATTCCGGCTTTCAGGAAGGTATCGGCAGCTGCCTTGATGTGTTCTTCTTCCATATGTCCGGTCAGCCCGTGGAATATTATTGCCAGAGGACACTTTTCAGTTTCAGGTTTTTCCAGCTTTGCGTGGAGCTTCAGCCCGTTACAGACAATGTGGAATTCCTTCATTACTTGACAGCCTTTCCCTTTACATAGGTCTGATGGATGTCATAGTTATCTTCCAGAACGACGATGTCAGCGTCGTAATTGACTGCCAGCTTGCCCTTTCTGTTTCCAACGCCTAACAAGTTAGCCGGGTTCTTTGTGCAGGAATTCAGAGCAGCGTCAAACGGTACCTGAGCCTTTTCTACCAGTACCTGCAGTCCCTTGTTCATTCTCAGTGTTGATCCGGCAAGATTACCCTGCGGTACCAGGTGAGCACTGCCGTCCGGATATACTCTGATCTTCATGCCGCCACTGGTGTAATCACCCTGAGGCAGTCCCTTTGGTCTTAATGAGTCTGAAATCATTACGGTATAATCCCTGCCCTTGATGGCAAAGTAGTTATTCAAGGCATCCAGTGTTGAATGGTTGCCGTCGCAGATTATCTCACCATAAACGTCTCTGAAACGGAAAGCAGCACCTACTAAACCCAGTGCCCTGTGGCCATAGCCTGTCATGCCGTTATATACGTGAGTCATTGAGGTAGCACCGTTGGCTACACCAAGTCTGGCCTGTTCAAATGTTGCGGCACTGTGTCCCATTGAAACTACTACGCCGTTTTCTGCACACCATCTGGTCAGGGCATAATCCTTGTCGTGTTCCGGTGCCAGTGTGATGTAGTGAATCAGACCGTGAGCCGTTTCCTGATAATGCTTGAACTGCTCAACGTCGGTATCGAGAATGAATTCCGGAGGCTGGGCACCTTTGTACTGCTGATCAAGATAAGGTCCCTCAAAGTGAACTCCAAGGATCTCAGCTCCCTCATAGCCGCTCTCAACTACCTTGACAACGTTTTTCAGGGCATTATCCAGAACTTCAACGCTCTGAGTGATCGTGGTTGGCTGATAAGCCGTTACACCTTCATCGATTGGCAGTCTTCTTGTCCAGTTTCTTAAGCCTTCCTCATCACCGTCATTGGTATCAAAGCCGTAGGCTCCATGGGTATGTACGTCAATGAAGCCAGGAACGATTCTCAATTCACCGTAGTCTTCATCGGCTTCCTTTGTGCCGTGATCGTAGATCTGAACGATCTTTCCGTCTCTGATTTCCAGCTGTGCCGGCATGAAGCCGTTTGCGATCCATACTTTCTTACTCTGAATGATCATAAATTATCCTCTTTTCTCTATGTTAAGTATCAGATTGAATACTATTTCTGACATTTTCTTCATGTTGTTGATGCTGACCATTTCGTGATTGCCGTGGCAGAACAGTCCGCCAGTGCCGAGATTAGGTGTTGGTATTCCCATGTAGGTCAGCTGTGCCCCGTCCGTACCGCCTCTGATTGGCGTATATGACGGTTCGATTCCCATCTGTCTGAGTGTTTCGGAAACGACGTCAATGATGTACATTCTGTCGGCAAACGCTTCCTTCATGTTGCGGTAGGAATTATTGACCCTGCAGTCAACGACTTCACGGCCGTACATCCTGTTCATGTGTTCAGCTATTTCGGTAAACTCGTGTTTCTGTCTTTCCAGTTCATCAGCATCGTGGTTACGGATAATGTATACTGCCTGAGCCTTCTCACATTCTCCCTGTAATGAAACGATGTGATTGAATCCCTCTCTGCCTTCGGTGTTCTCAGGTCTTTCAAATACCGGCAGCATTGAATGGAAATCCACTGCCAGCTGCAGCGCATTTATCATCTTGCCCTTGGCATCACCGGGATGAATGCTGTTGCCAATGAAGTTTACGACAGCGGTTGCTGCGTTGAAGTTTTCATAGGTGACTTCATCGATGTCACCGCCATCTACCGTGTAGGCATAGTCACAAGGGAAATCTTCCATTTTTATGTTATGTATGCCGGCGCCGATCTCCTCATCGGGAGTAAAGCATATTCTGATCTCACCGTGTCTGGCTTCAGGATCACTTACCAGTTTCTGTACGGCATCCATGATGATGGCAATTCCTGCCTTGTCATCCCCGCCTAATAGCGTGGTTCCGTCAGTGACAATTATGTCGTGACCCTTCAGTTCAGCGATCTTCGGGTATTCCCTGACCCTTGTATAGATACCTTCACTTAATTCAATGTCCCCGCCGTCGTAATTCTCAATTATTCTGGCCTTTATGTCTGCACCGCTTGCCATGTTTGAAGTATCCATGTGTGCCAAAAAGCCTACTACAGGACATTTTCTGTCACTGTTTGCAGGCAGTGTAGCATATACGAAGGCATGCTCATCAACGTGAACATCTTTCAGATTGAGTTCCTTCAGTTCCTCTTCCAGCTGTCTGGCCAGTATGAACTGATTCGGCGTGCTTGGACAGGTTGAGGCATCATCAGCAGAGGTAGTATCAATCCTGGTATAACTGATAAATCTTTCTACAATGTTCTTCATGTCCTTCATCCACGACTCGAAGCTCATCGACTCAATCTCTTCCATTTGGAACTCCCTTGCCTTGATGGCCTCACGGAACCAAGCAATCAACGAGTTAAGCTTTGCCTTGTTTTCAAGCAGCTGGTTAAGGTCGTTGAATTCCTGCTCCGAGATACCTTGGTTGACAAGAAAAATCTTGCCATCCTCGGCATGGAAGTCGCGCACTGTAGTTGTTTCAAAAGAGATTTTCTCAAAGATTACATAACTCTTGATGATCTCCTTTGCAATGTTGCTAAGGTAGTTAGCCGAAGTGCTTGTTACACCCTTTACATCAAAAAACTTTTTGTAGTCATGGAAATTCTTCATAATACCTACATTTAA
>ONPK01000124.1 GCA_900319675.1 uncultured Bacillota bacterium | reverse complement strand
TATTTTTCTTCTCTACTATAATCAGGTCCAGTTTGTTCCTGATTTTATAATAGAAAAGGACGGCTAACCGAGACCGTCCAGACTGACGATTGATTCGAAGCTGAATTTGGTGTATTCAGGATCGTGATAGGATACGGTGTACTCCAGTATCAGACCGTTTGCTTCATACCCGTAATACTCAAACAGCATGTATTTCTTATTTCTATCCGTCTGCATTATCTTACAGTACTCTTCCGGAAGTCTTTCGATCTTCAGATCCGACGTGAACCTTACCGGCTTGTGTCCCTTGTCCTGCATGTACTCATACAGGGAGCCTTCCTCAAAGTCAAATCTCTCGGCATCATTGAACAGGCTGCATGGTATGTATACTTTCTGTAAGGCATACGGTCTGTCATTTATCAGTGAAAGCCTGACGATCTCGTAGACCTTCCTTTCTTCAGGATAAACCATGGCAACGTCACCTTTCGGCAGCACTCTCGACATTGAAAGCAGCACCCTGGTCGACTTCATTCCTCTCTGTCTGATCAGAGCACTCAGGGACAGTGTGTGGTTACTGTCATCCATGCTGAGCTTGCCCTGGACCAGCGGCATCTTACTGACATAGGTTCCGCTGCCCCTTCTGGACTCCAGCACACCCTCGTTTTCCAGATATTTCAGTGCCTTGCGGACAGTCATGCGGTTTATGCCGTACTTTTCCGCCATGGTTCTCTCCGATTCAAGTCTGTCACCGATCTTAAGATCACCGCTGATGATCTTATTGCGGATGCTTTCCATGAGCTGACCGTATATCGTAGTTTCCCTATTCATAACTGGTCACACTCCTGTATCTGTAAAGTCCCGTATCGGACACTGTTTCATAATAGGCAAGAGGCTTTTCATTTTCACTGATGGCAGTTCCCTTTATCAGCATGATCTCCCTGTCATCATCTTCAAGTTTCAGCAGTTCTCTTTCCTGATCATCTGCTTCAACGATCTTGACTTCTTCCCTGATGAACAGTCGGGAAATCCCCTTTTCCCTGTTCAGTATCGCATAAAATGACATGTCACTGTAGTCATATGTTTCCAGTCCTCTGACTTCAGCCAGGGACGCATATATCTTCTCAATGCATCTTGGCACCTCATCGATTACAATCAGGCTGTTGATGAACAGAAGCTTACTGGCAAGCGGCAGATCAAGCTGTCTGGAAATGTAGTTGTTTGCCTCAATGACATTCTGAGCCAGAGTTATTCTCTGAAATGTATGTTTGTTCAGATCAATGTTATCCCTGATGGACGGTACTGAGTCATAATCCTTAAGCAGGTAAAATTCTCTGTTCATTTCATCCTCCTTCAAAAAGCGATAACAGTATACCACTTTTTGAGAATATAGTATACCAATTTTATATGTAAAAAAGAAGTGGCTGTAAAGTCACTTCTCTCTGATTCATTGATTAATTAGTCAGCTGTCTTTTCCAGGGCCTTCTTAGCCTTGTTAACGATAGTTGTGAATCCCTTTGGATCATGGATGGCGATTTCTGACAGCATCTTTCTGTTGATGTCGATGTTAGCCAGCTTCAGGCCATGCATTAATAATGAATAGTTGATGTCATTCTGATGACATGCTGCGTTGATACGGGCGATCCATAACTTACGCATTTCACGCTTCAGCTGTCTTCTGTCACGGTAAGCATACTTTAATGAATGCATTACCTGTTCATGAGCTGTACGGTAAAGAGCGTGCTTTGAACCGAAATAACCCTTAGCGAGCTTTAAAACCTTTTTACGACGGTTACGTGCAACTGTTCCGTTTACTGATCTTGGCATTTCTATCTACCTCCTAGTTATGCAGCAGCAGCTTAATGCGCTTGTAGTCGCTCTTAGAAACTAATGTCTGCTTTCTCAAATGAACTTTCTGCTTGTGAGTCTTTCTAGGAGCTAAGTGTGATGTGTAGGCATGTCCTCTCTTGAGTTTGCCAGTTCCGGTCTGCTTAACGCGCTTAGCCAGGGCACGTTTGGTCTTCATTTTTGGCATAATTTTTCTTCCTCCACTATTATTTCTTCACAGGTGATATAACACATGACATGGTATTGCCTTCCATAACAGGTTGCTTATCGACATTACCAACATCTGACAATTCCGCAATAAAACTTTCCATGACCTTCTTACCGACATCCTGTCTGGTCATCATTCTGCCTCTGAAGCGCATGTCAACCCTGACCTTGTTACCTTCTTCCAGCCATTTTCTTGACTGCTTTACCTTGGTTTCAAAGTCATGTGTATCAATTACAGGTGATAAGCGCAAAGGCTTGATTTCAGTAGTTTTCTGATTACGCTTGGCTTCCTTGGCCTTCTTCTGCTGCTCGAAACGGTACTTGCCGTAATCCATGATCTTGCAGACAGGAGGAACAGCCTGAGGTGCGACACATACCAGATCCTTGTCCTGGTCATATGCCCTGTCCAAAGCTTCTCTTCTCAAAAGGATTCCCAGTGAGTTTCCATTTAAATCGATGACTAAAACTTCCTTAAAACGAATGCTTTCATTGACTAAATCGTCATTCTGATTTTTCTTAGCTATGTTATATTACCTCCTTACAAACGAAAAAGCGGGCTTGCACCCACTAAACAATCACAATTCGACTGTAGCGTTTACCTATGACCGTAGGCCATCAGGTGAGAAGGGGTGCTTCTTCTTTCCACATTTTCTTTTGCTTATGTATAGTAACAAAATCCGCTCTTCGTGTCAATAAATATTTGCTAATTTGCGACGATATTTATCAGTTTGTTCTTAACTACGATCACCTTTCTGACCGTCTTGCCTTCCAGCTGTGCCCTGACGTTATCAAGTTCAAGAGCCTTGGCTTTTACAGCCTCGTCATCGCTGTCCTTGGCAGTCTCGATCTTGCCTCTTACCTTGCCGTTTACCTGAACGACAACGGTAACGTCATTGAGTACCAGCTTGCTCGGATCATATGTCGGCCAGCTTTCGTAGGCGATGGTTTCCCTGCCGGTGTAGTGCTGATAGACTTCCTCACACATGTGCGGGGCTATCGGGCTCAACAGCTTGATGAAGTTGATGATCATGTCACGGTTGACCTTGTCAACACGGTAACACTCATTGATGAAGATCATCATCTGGCTGATTGCCGTATTGAAGTTCAGGGTATCGATGTCCTCAGAAACCTTCTTTACCGTGAAGTTATAGACGTAGTCAAGTTCAGGTGTCGGTTCATCGGTGATCTTCTCCGGGGTTTCCATCGTAAGACGCCATACTCTTTCGATCCATCTTCTGGCACCTTCCACGCCCTGCTCGCTCCATGGCTTGCTGGCCTCTAACGGTCCCATGAACATTTCATACAATCTCAGAGTATCAGCACCGAATTCTCTGACGATGTCATTCGGATCAACGATGTATTCAGGATATCTCTTGCCCATCTTGATGCCGTTGGCACCCAGGATCATGCCCTGGTGAACCAGCTTGTGGAATGGTTCCTTGACTGGAACGATTCCCTTGTCATAGAGGTAGTTATTCCACATTCTGCTGTACAGCAGATGTCCTACGGCATGTTCAGGTCCGCCTACGTACAAGTCAACAGGCAGCCAGTGCTTCAGTAATTCAGGATCTGCTATCTCCTTGTCATTATGCGGGTCGATGTAGCGCAGGAAGTACCAGCTGCTGCCGGCGCTGCCTGGCATGGTGCTTGTTTCCCTTCTGCCCTTTCTGCCGTCGATCTCAACATTTACCCAGTCCTCTGCCTTTTCAAGCGGTGAAGCACCTGACTTTGACGGCTTGTAGTCATCAAGTACAGGCAATACAAGAGGTAACTGATCTAATGAAAGTGAGATCATGTCGCCGTCTTCCATGTGAACTACAGGAATAGGTTCGCCCCAGTAACGCTGTCTGGCGAAGATCCATTCACGGATCCTGTAGTTGACCTTCTTTTCGCCGATGCCTCTCTCCGTCAGCCAGTTGATCATGGTATCGATGGCATCTTCCTTGTTCATTCCATTGATGAAGTCACTGTTGATGTGAATGCCGTCATCCGTATAGGCTTCCTTGCTGACGTCTCCGCCTTCAAGTACCGGAATGATCTCCAGTCCGAACTTTCTGGCAAACTCGTAGTCACGGGTATCATGTGCTGGAACGGCCATGATGGCACCTGTACCGTAAGTAGCCAGTACGTAGTCACTGATCCAGATAGGGATCTTCTTGCCATTTACCGGATTGATCGCATAGGCACCGGTAAATACACCTGTCTTGTCCTTGTTGAGTTCCGTACGCTCAAGATCGCTCTTGGTTGCACACATTCTGACATATTCTTCCA
>ONPK01000125.1 GCA_900319675.1 uncultured Bacillota bacterium | reverse complement strand
GGTGACCTTTTCCTTGCGGTCATAGTACATTTCATAGACGTGCTTCTCATCTACGGCATCCTTCTTTACCTTGGTGACCAGCATGCCCGTGGACTGAATGTAATCCTTGTATTCCCATCTTAGCTGAGCATTATCGCTGACAAACTCGGCGATGATGTCCTTGGCTCCCTGAATGGCGTCCTCGGCACTCTTTACTTCTTCACTGAGATACTTTTCAGCTTCCTTTTCCACATTACCGCTTTCCGGCAGTGTCAGCATCCAGTCAGCCAGTGGCTGTAATCCGTTCTTGATGGCGGTAGCGGCCCTTGTCTTCTTCTTCTGAACATAAGGACGGTATACGTCTTCAACCTGAGATAACTTGGTGCACTCCATTACTGATGCCCTTATCTCATCAGTAAGCTTGCCCTGCTGCTCGATGGCCTTCAATACGGCTTCCTTTCTCTCGGAAAGCTTTACCTCATAGGCATACTGCTTCTCAATGTAAAGGATCTGCTCCTCATCCAGATTATGCGTCGCTTCCTTACGGTAACGGGCAATGAAAGGAACGGTATTTCCTTCCTGCAGTAAGGCCAGGGTATTGTTGACCTGGTCAACTGTTATCTTCAGCTTTGCGGCTATCGCCTTGATAATTTCAATATTCATGTAAAACCTCTATTTCTTGCTGTCAATGAAGCCCTGCAAGGTTTCCCTGCTGAACTGATACTTCGTTCCGCAGAACCTGCAGACGACTTCACAGCCATTGTCTTCATCGATCATTTCCTGCAGATCGCTTGCCGGTAACTTTCTGTCTGGCAAAGCGGCCCTTGTTGCACTCACACTTGAAACGCAGCTGCTGAGTTCCAAGTTCATTGTAATCGTCAAACAGGGCATTAACGATGTCTGCAGGTTCATCGTATTCCAGTAACAGCTGGGAGATCGGCTTGATGTTGGCAACGATGTCCTCAACTATTCTGATGGTTTCTTCCGTCGCATTCGGCAACAGCTGAATGATCAGCCCACCTGCAGACTTCACATTCATGTTCTCATCGATCAGTACGCCTACGCTTACAGCTGAAGGAGTCTGTTCGCTGATGTAATAGTAATAGGCAAAGTCATCACCTATTTCGCCTGTCTGAAGAGCTACCTCGGAAACGAATGGCTGCTTCATGCCCATGTCCCTGACTACTCTTAAGACGCCGTCAGTTCCTACGCAGGCTCCGACATCCAGCTTGTGTGAATCCTTTTCCTTATAGACATGAGGATTCTGAACATAGCCTCTGACGCTGCCATCATAATAGGCATCAACGACCATTGAACCCATCGGTCCCTTGCCGTTGATCTGTATTTCGATCTTTTCCTGTCTGGCCTTAAGCATCGTACCCATCATGGCACCGACTGAAAGTGTTCTGCCTAAGGCAGCTGCGGCATTCGGCCACAGGTCATGACGCTTTCTGGCTTCCTGAACCAGCTCAGTTGTCCTGCAGCAGTATACTCTAACTTCTTCATTCAGAGCTGTACCTCTTGTCAATGTATCCATACTAATCACCTTTTTTCTCTAAATCGCGTGAATATCTGAATAATATGATGCAGACGTATACTGCTGTTATCAGCAGTACTATCGCACATATGATCGTTATGATCACCAGATAACCGAATAATTCGCATGCGGCTCCCAGCAGGTAAAAAACCAGGATCGCATCTCTTATCTTTTTGAACTTCTGCCCATATTCTTCATACCCCAGATCAATGGCTTCCTCTGAAAGAGAACCGAATACCATGTGATTGATCCAGAGAATGAGAACCCCACAGATGACTCCTGCCAGCAATGAACCTCTGCCCAGAAAAGCCAGTAACCAGGCCACGGCGCTTAAGACCAGTGCCACTACCGCAATCTCCCTGCGGCCCTTGATCTTCAGGCTGTCCCAAAGCATGTATATTACCAGCAAGCCGATCCATGCCGGGGTAAAGTTAATAACGCTGCCGTTATTAAACTGCAGATTGACGTTCACCAGCAAAAAAACGTAAGCCCATGCCAGTTTCCTGATGTAACTGCTATATTTCATATGACTCCTGTAAACAGGCAGCACACGTGGTGCTGCCTTTAAAAACTATCTATTAATTTTCCACAACAGCTTCAGCGTCAGGTACTCTCTTACCATACTTGACGATGTTATCGAGATCTTCCTTAGTCAGTGTTTCAACTTCAACTAATTCTCTGACGATGTTATCTAATACGTCACGATGTTCCGTAATGATCTTCTTGGCTTCCATGTAGCTCTTATTGACGATGGCTCTTACTTCCTGATCGATCTCATAGGCAACAGTGTCAGAAGTTGACTTGTTGCTGGTATAGTCACGGCCCAGGAATACGTTGCCTGAATCAGAACTGTACTGAACAGGGCCGAGCTTTTCGCTCATGCCGTACTGGTTGACCATTGCCTTGGCAATCTTGGTAACCTTTTCCAAGTCATTGCTGGCGCCGGTACTGATCTCACCAAGTACCAGTTCCTCGGCAACGCGTCCGCCCAGTAAACCTGTTATCTGAGCAATCAGTTCGCTCTTCGTCTGTAAGAACATTGAATCTTCCTTCGGTGTCATTAAGTTGTAACCGCCGGCAACGCCTCTTGGAATGATCGTTACCTTCTGTACGACATTGGCACCTTCTAAGAACAATCCGACAACGGCGTGTCCTGCTTCATGAGTAGCGACAAGATTCTTTTCCTTATCGGTGTACTTACGCGACTTCTTAGCCGGACCGGCCATGGTTCTGTCAATGGCTTCGTCCAGATCCTCCATGGTGATGACATCACGGTTAGCTCTTACGGCCAGGATGGCTGCTTCGTTAAGAACGTTCTCCAGGTCAGCACCTGAGAAACCAGGTGTTCTGGCTGCCAGAGCATCCAGATCGATCTGATCGGAAAGATGCTTGTTTCTGGCATGAACCTTGAGGATGGCCTTTCTGCCGGCCTTGTCAGGCAGGCTGACGGTGATCTGTCTGTCGAAACGGCCAGGTCTTAACAGAGCAGGGTCCAGTACGTCAGGACGGTTGGTAGCCGCGATGATGACTATGCCCTTGTTCTCATCTATGCCATCCATCTCAACCAGCAGCTGGTTAAGAGTCTGTTCTCTTTCATCGTTGCCGCCGCCCAGACCTGCACCACGCTGTCTGCCTACGGCATCGATTTCATCAATGAAGATCATGCACGGTGCCGTGCTCTTGGCCTTCTTGAACATGTCTCTTACACGGCTGGCACCGACACCGACAAACATTTCTACGAAATCAGCGCCGCTGATCGAGAAGAACGGTACATCGGCTTCACCGGCTACAGCCTTGGCCAGCAGGGTCTTACCGGTACCCGGGTTACCAACCATCAGGATACCCTTCGGTATTCTGGCTCCCATCTTGGCAAACCTGTCAGGATGTTTCAGATATTCTATAATCTCAGCCATTTCTTCCTTTTCCTCATCACATCCGGCAACGTCTTCAAATCTTACCTTGATGTTGTCTTCAAGACGGGCTCTGGACTTTGAGAACTCAAAGGCCTTGTTATTGGAAGAACCGTTCATTCTGGAAATCATGAAGATTCCAAAGCCGAACAGTAAGGCCGTAGGTACTATCTGTACCAGCAGATCTGCTAAATAGTTACTGGCATATGGATTGACGATGGTGATCTTGCCGTCCTTGACACTCCTGTCCAGTTTTTCCAGAAGCTCATCGCTTCTCTGCTCTGTGTTAGGTACTTCGGCAACGAACCTGTGCTCTATGTCCTTATCCTTGTAAACACCCTTTACGTCAATTACCGTGGAATTATAGGTCAGACTGACTTCTTCAAGCTGCTGCTTTTCAATGAGCTTCATGAAGTCCCCGTAATTCAGGGTATCAGTCGATGACATTCTCGTGTAGCTGAACAGGCTGCCCAGTAATATTAACAGAATAAGATATGGCAGCAGATTTATTACTCTGTTGTTTTTCAATTAACTCACTCTCCCTGGTAGCTTAATATAATTCTTCCTTCAGGACTCCTACGTATGGAAGGTTGCGGTACTTCTGATTGTAGTCCAGGCCAAAGCCGACAACGAACTCGTTCTCGACTTCAAATCCCGTATAATCAGCTTCAACGTCAACCTTGCGTCTTGACGGTTTATCTAATAACGTTACTACCTTAACGTCATGTGCTCCCTTATTATATAACAGTTTCTTCAATTGTTTAATCGTAATGCCGGTATCAACGATGTCTTCAACCAGTACCAGATCCCTGTCAACAATTGAATGGTCCAGGTCCTTGATGATCTTGATGTCGCCAAGAGACTCGGTTCCCTGATAGCTGGAAACAGCCATGAAGTCTATTTCAATGTCTGACTCAATGTGCTTGATGAGCTCGGCCATGAACGGTACTGAACCCTTCAGTATTCCTACGAATGTGACCGGCGCACGCATGTGAGCTATTTCCTTATCAAGCTGCTTGCCAAGCTGCTTGCATCTTTCAATGATCTGTGATTCCGTAATCAGGATTTTCTTTAAATCGTCTTTAATCATAACTTCACCTCAGACAATATAGTCATTTTATCACAAATAAATTTTGATTAGTAGAGTAATGATGTACATCACATCCTATCCCACAGACGAATATTACCCTGCCGTTTTTGTCGACAATTACCGGCCAGATTTCCCTCAGATTCCTTCTGATCTTGCGGTCAATGAGGAATCTCGATACCTTCTTGTGGCCGTATCTTAACTCGATTTCATCCTCTTTCTGCCAGTTTCTGACGGTCAATGGGAAGTCTTCCGGACTGACTGTCAGCCCTTCAATTCTTCTGCCGTGATCACTAAGACTGAAGAACGGTGTGCTGATGTATTCAGGTTCATTAAGCATGTAGCTGAACGGTTCCTGCCTTCTGTAGGCATAGATGACGCCATACTCAAACGCCACAGTTACATTGCCCATGTCACGGTAACCGTTTTTCCTGCTCGCACAGATGTTGTCTGCCAGGGTTGAGATCTCAGCTGAGGAATATGTCTGGCTTCTGTCCACGTTCCATAACAGCCACCTTAACAGTTCTTCCCTGTGCTC
>ONPK01000126.1 GCA_900319675.1 uncultured Bacillota bacterium | reverse complement strand
TTCATGTTGTCGGTCTTCATGATGATCAGACCGTCCTTCTTGAGGATCCGGCGGTAGCTGTCAAGGAATGACTTATAGGTAAGTCTTCTCTTGGTATGCCCCTTCTTGGGCCAGGGGTCGGAGAAGTTGAGATGAATGACGTCGATCTCATTCTCGGCGAACCATTCATCGATCTTCGCAGCATCGTCCACGATCAGCTTCATGTTGTCAGTGGTGTCATCCAGGCACTTCTTCAGGGAAATGGCGGCGCAGTCAATGCTCTTTTCAACCGCAATAAAGGCGATTTCCGGGTACATGTGTGCCATGTTGATCCAGTAATCTCCCTTGCCTGATCCTATTTCTACTCTGACTTCACCGCTCTTTGAGAACTGTGCCCACTTTCCGGCATATTCAGCCGGATCACTTATGACACAGTCAGTGCGGGAAGCGATCATGTCCTTAGCCCAAGGCTTTTTACGCATTCTCATAAAAAATCCACCACTACTATTTTATCATACTTAATCATTCATTAACATATGCCGAAACAGAAGAAAACCATTTTCTGAAAAATCTTACATTATAATTGGTGCCGCCATTATGTCAGAATATCGGACAATTATGGTAAAGAAAAAGGACTCACCTTTTAAATGAGTCCTCAAGATTACTTGGTTGTCTTCTTACCCTTGCGGTTACCGTCCTTGCGGGCTGTTTCCTTACCGAAGAGTTTCTTGCGGCTGTAATCCTTGACAGGTTCGCTGTAGCCCTCAGGCTTGTCCAGCAGTTCCTTGATTGAGGCATTTACTCTGCCCTTGTCATCGATTTCAGTTACCTTTACGTCAACCATGTCACCGATCTTGTACAGATCGCTTGGCTTTTCAACTCTTTCCCAGCGCATGTCTGATACGTGTACCAGTGCATCCGTGCCAGGGAACAGTTCAACGAAGGCGCCATAGCTTTCCAGTCTGACGACCTTGGCATTGTAGATCTGGCCGATCTCAGCTGTTCTGGTGAGGTCTTCAACCATCCTGGTAGCGATGTCGATTGACTCCTGATCCTGATGGTAGATGAGAACTCTGCCTTCATCTGAGATATCGATCTTACAGCCGTTGGAAGCTTCGATGATCTGGTTGATCGTCTTGCCGCCGGTGCCGATAACGTCTCTGATCTTGTCAACAGGGATCATGATCTTGGCGATCTTCGGAGCGTACTTGCTGACATGATCTCTTGGCTTGTCGATTGCAGCTTCCAGAACGTCCAGGATCTGCATTCTGGCCTTCTTGGCCTGTGCCATTGCCTCGCCCAGGATCTTTCTGTCCAGACCCTGAACCTTGATGTCCATCTGTAAGGCTGTAATGCCTTCTCTGGTTCCGGCAACCTTGAAGTCCATGTCACCGAAGTGGTCTTCCATGCCCTGAATGTCTGTCAGGATGGTGTAGTTGCCGCCGTCTTCAATAAGACCCATGGCAATGCCTGCTACAGGAGCCTTGATCGGAACGCCGGCTGCCATTAATGACAGTGTGCCGGCACAGATTGAAGCCTGTGATGAAGAACCGTTTGATTCCAGTACTTCGGCAACTGTTCTGATGGCGTATGGGAATTCATCTTCTGATGGCAATACCTGCTTGAGAGCTCTTTCGCCTAAGGCGCCATGTCCGATCTCTCTTCTGCCAGGTGTGCCCATTCTGCCTACTTCACCGACACAGTATGGCGGGAAGTTATAGTGATGCATGAATCTCTTCTCTTCAACTTCTGTCAGGTCATCGATGATCTGGTTGTCACCCAAGGCACCTAATGTGGTTACTGAAAGAACCTGTGTCTGGCCTCTGGTGAATAAGCCTGAACCGTGTACTCTTGGCAGTAAGTCGATCTGAGCGTCGAGAGGTCTGATCTCATCAACGGCACGGCCGTCAGGTCTGATCTTATCCTCAACGATGAGTCTTCTAACTTCGTCAGCGACGATCTGCGTGCAGACTTCATTGACCATCTTGACTGCCTTGGTCTTCTCAGCTTCGCTTGCGTATTCCTTTGCTTCAAAGAATTCGCATGTTTCTCTGGTCAGGGCATCGATGGTGTTGTTGCACTCCAGCTTGTCCTTGATGCTTACGGCTGCCTTCAGGCGGTCATAAACGTATTCGTATACGGCATTCTTCAGTTCAGCCGGTACTTCGTAAAGTACTACTTCCATCTTAGGCTGGCCAACCTTGGCGATGATCTCGTCTTCGAATTCGCACAGGACCTTGATGTACTTCTGACCGAACATCAGAGCATCGAGCATGTCGTCTTCTGAAATTTCCTTGGCTCCTGCCTCAACCATCATGATGGCATCCTTTGTGCCGGCGATGGTCAGTGACAGATCGCTTTCCTCAGCCTGCTTGACTGTAGGGTTGATGATGAATTCACCGTTTTCCCTGCCGACGATGACGCCGCCGATAGGGCCGTTAAACGGAATGTTACTGATGCTTAATGCCAGTGATGCACCGAACATGGCAGCCATTTCAGCTGAGCAGTCCTGATCTACTGACAGTACAGTGTTGACTACCTGAACTTCATTTCTGAAGCCATCAGCAAATAACGGACGGATCGGTCTGTCGATCATTCTGGCAGTCAGGGTAGCGTGTTCGCTAGGCCTTCCTTCTCTTCTTAAAAATCCTCCTGGAATCTTTCCAACAGAATACAGCTTTTCCTCGAAACTAACTGTTAACGGGAAGAAATCCGTATCCTTTGCAACATTACTTGCACAGGCAGTGGATATAACAACCGTGTCACCATATCTTACTAAAACAGATCCACCTGCCTGCTTGGCTAATTCCCCGATCTCAACGGACAAAGGTCTTCCGTCGAAATCCATACTAAATACTTGTTTAGCCATTTCTTTCTTTTACCTCTCTTATTTCAACCTAGTAATAATATCATAATTTCTGATATTGTTCACCTTTTTATGAAAAAAGAACCGCTTTTTCGTGCGGTTCTTCATTCAGGCTAAATGTTGATGTTCTTATCCTTCGGCCAGGCGACATCGTAGGCCAGATTCACTGTCCTTTCAGATGACGGTTCCAGTTCAAATTCCCACTTGATCTGACCGGTTTCTTCCTTCAACTCACCCTTGCTGGTTTCCCTGATGTCCACGCTGACGGACTTGTTCTGAGATACCGGGATCTGATCATAAACGGTAAACAGGCTCTTTCTCGGCTTATGAGATACGACCTTGATCTCATACTGGTATTCGGTCTTCTTCTGCCCCTTCAGCAGGACGTTTGAAGTATGCTTCTTTACCTGTTTTCTGGTAACCTTGACGTTTTCATCCTTGCCTAATGACAGGTTGTAGGTTTCCTTGGTGGCGTCTACTTCCAGATATACCTTGCCGACATAGGCACCCTTCTGATATACGGAAGCCTCTGAATTGATCAGGTCTTCAATGTCAGCCGTCTTTACCTCGGCAGCCAGGTAAGCTGAATCATCCAGCTTCGGAACGGTAACGTCATGGTAGCGGCAGCTTATTACCTTGCTGGAAATGTCCACCATCACGGTCTCGTTCTTCTTTATGTCCCAGGCGCCCTTCAGTTCATACTGAACCATGGTATCGCCCTTGCTGACATCTGCCATGTCCTGATAGACCTCATCATAGTCGGCTGCTGCTTCAGTCTCAGCGCATTCCTCATCAGCCATCGGCGCTGCCATGGCCTTCATTGACATGAAGCTGTTGGCTGCCCTGCCTGACGCGTAGACACGCGGCTGATAGATGTCCACGTATTGCGGATACAGCGTAGGAATCGTTCCGGAAATCGACGGATTACCCGTATACAGTGTCAGGGCGATCTTACTGAAGTCAACGTTGCTCGTCGTCGTGCTCAGCTTCATCGTTGCTCCGGCAAGTTCTCCGGTCGATGCCTGACCGCCCGTCATTTCCTTCTTACTGAAGCTTACGTCTGTCAGTGCCTTGTCGAATGCCGTGATTACCGTTCCGCTTACCGTCACATCAGTATTGCTCGTTGACTTCGTTACCGTTCCGTCACTGACCGTGAACTCCGTATCAGTTATTACGTTGTATCCGTCAGGTGCAACTGTCTCCGTAAGCTTATAGTCTCCGTTGGGCAGACCGATCTCGAACTGTTCGCTTGTAGTCTTCCAGCTTATGCTCTTTCCGTCTGCAGACACCGTGACACTGCTTCCGCCCGTATGCGTAAGATCACCGAAGTTGATGTTCGCATCCGTCGTGCTCAGCACCATCGTTGCTCCGGTCAGTTCTCCTGTCGATGCCTGACCGCCTGTCATGCCCTTCTTGCTG
>ONPK01000160.1 GCA_900319675.1 uncultured Bacillota bacterium | reverse complement strand
AGCCGAGATTGATGAGCCATTCTCTGCAGAAGTTACGCCAGTATGGATACCACTCATCGTCTGTTCCTGGCTGACAGAAGAATTCCATTTCCATCTGTTCAAACTCTCTGGTACGGAAAATGAAGTTACCAGGAGTGATCTCGTTACGGAAGCTCTTACCGATCTGGCCAATGCCAAACGGCAGTTTCTTACGCATTGATCTCTGAACGTTTCTGAAGTTTACGAACATGCCCTGTGCTGTTTCCGGACGCAGATAGACTGTGTTCTTGGCATCTTCCAGAACACCCTGGAAAGTCTTGAACATCAGGTTGAACTGTCTGATGTCGGTAAAGTCATGTGAACCGCAGTTCGGACAGGCAATGTTGTTTTCTCTGATGTAACTGACCATGTCAGCAGGACTCATGGCTTCGGTATTTACCGTTCCGCCTGATACCTGATCGATCAGCTGGTCAGCACGGTATCTGGTCTTGCAGTTCTTGCAGTCGATCAGCGGATCGCTGAAGTTTGCCAGATGTCCGGTAGCTACCCATACTTCCGGATTCATTAAGATGGCTGACTGAATGCCAACGTTATTCGGATCTTCCTGGATGAATTTCTTCCACCAGGCAAGTTTGATATTTTTCTTTAAAGCAACGCCCAAAGGACCAAAATCCCATGTGTTGGAAAGACCGCCGTAGATCTCAGAACCCTGGAAAACGAATCCTGAAGATTTCAGATGGCTGGTGATCTGGTCAAAAGTAAACTTGCTCATATTATGAACTCCTCCCCTAAACGATAAAAAAAGTACCATCGCATTTTTCAAAAGTCAAGTTGATGCGATAAATAAACAAAAATATTATTTTACAGCGCCTTCCACTGCTCTCCAGCTTCTTAATCTCATGCCGCTGTGAGTGCAGAGAAACTCCACGAGCAGGGCGCTTAACTGGTAATCATTGAGTCCGCTTGAAGCCAGTCTGTCATATACTTCAAAGCTGGCCTTGTTGATGATGCGGAACTTCTTCAGGAAGTCCACATCCATTGGTCTTAAGTGAACGGACTTGTTGCATTCATGGCAGATGAAACCGCCATCGGCGATTGAAATCGTTTCTATGCCCTTTGTATTTCCGCACAGTACGCATTCATCGACTACCGGTGAAATGCCCAGAATATTCAGTATCTGAACGACAAATACGCT
This sequence comes from uncultured Bacillota bacterium, assembly GCA_900319675.1. GTDB lineage: Bacteria > Bacillota_I > Bacilli_A > Erysipelotrichales > Erysipelotrichaceae > RUG521. The sequence goes on along the minus strand of ONPK01000160.1, from coordinate 1,790 downwards.
GAAGGCGGTAAATGCCTCCTCATCCTGATCCAGTTTCTCCAGAGTAGTTTCCAGTAGCTCATACAGGCTGTCATCCTGCAACTGACTGATGATCTCTATTACCACGGAAGCCAGGGCCAGACGGTCATAATCAGCCCTGATGCCCATGTATTCCCGCTTCAGAACGGCACTCTTGAGTAGCTGAACGTCCTTGCCGGGATTGTAGTCAAGCAGAAACTCGCTGCAGTCAAACAGCTGACAGGCATAGGCATTTCTGCTGGTGACCTTTCTGAGCCCGCGGGCATACAAAGAAAGCTGACCATGATCAGCTGTATAAACCGTAATGATGGCATCGCTTTCCTTTACTTCGGTTTCGCGTATTACTATTCCCGTTACTCTGTCGTTCATTCCTTATCGATGTAGCCCAGTTCCTTAAGCTGGAACTGTCTGTTGCGCCAGTTCTCCTCTACTCTTACAAACATTTCCAGGAAGACCTTGGACTGCAGTCTTTCCTCAAGTTCCTCTCTGGCAAAGGTGGCTATCTTCTTTAGCATCAATCCCTTCTTGCCGATGATGATCGCCTTCTGTGACTGTTTCTCACAGACGATGGCTGCCCTGATGTAGACTACGTTAGGCTTTCTGGTAACTTCCTCTATCTGTACCGCAATTGAATGCGGAACTTCTTCTTCTGTATTTAACAGTATCTTTTCCCTGATGATCTCTCCCATCATGAAGCTTTCCGGATAGTCGGAGATCATGTCACCGGGATAATACTGAACATCTTCCGGCAGATACTGCTTGATGGTCTCTACCAGTTCCTCGATGTTGTTATGACGCAAGGCTGATAGTGGGATGATCTCATCAAAGATCTCCTGATTGGCCTTGTCGAGATATTCTATCAGTTCCTGCTTGGTCAGCTTGTCGATCTTGTTGACGATCAGAAACTTCGGTTTCTTTACGTTACGGATGTTATCAACGATGATCTCATCGCCCCTGTTCCATGGCTTGGTTGGATCGACCAATAACAGAATGACGTCAACATCGCCTACGGCATCATATGCCCTCTTTACCATGGCATCTGACAGTTTCTGTCTGGACTTGTGAATGCCGGGAGTGTCGATGAAGATGATCTGGCAGTCTTCCTGAGTTAGTATGCCCCTTATGTTATCTCTTGTTGTCTGTGGCTTGGGGGTCGTAATGGCTACCTTATGAGAAAGCACGCTGTTTAACAGAGTGCTTTTGCCGACATTAGGTTTGCCTATCAGTGCCACGAATCCGGCCTTGAAACTCATCAGTCAAGATCCTCCGGGCCGAAGATGGCAGGCATCAGGTCTCTGACCAGAATGGTCTTCTGTTCAGTCTTTGTGGCCATTAAGATAGGTGTATCCAGTGTCAGTAATTCCGACAGTACCTGTCTGCAGATCCCGCACGGCCAGGCGATGCGCCAGCCGTCGGAAACGATGGCGATCTTTTCAATGTCATTCTTGCGGTAGCCGTTTGAATAGGCTGCGAAAACGGCACTTCTTTCACCGCAGTTGGTTGCGCCATAAGAAGCGTTCTCTATGTTTGCTCCATAGAAGTATCTGCCGTCCTTACACAGAACGCAGGCTCCTACGTGGAATTTTGAATATGGTGCATAGGCATTTTCCATTGCCTTGAATGCGTGCTGCAACAATTCCTGATCTGTCATACTACTCCTCCTAAAACGGTAAATGTCTGATGACGAAGGCTATGCCGACTATTGCCGCAAAGATGCTTGCGACCAGTACCCCGGCAGCTGCCATGTCCTTGATGTGCTTAACAGACTTTGA
>ONPK01000130.1 GCA_900319675.1 uncultured Bacillota bacterium | reverse complement strand
ATACGGCGAGGTAAACAGACACTGTCTTGCCGGATCGTATGAGAAGGCAGCGACGCCAATGTCAACCTGTCCTGTCTGCAAGGCTGAGATGATCGTGGAGAAGTCCATCTGCACGAAGTCAACAACATATGTCTTGCCATCCTCAGTCTTGATCTTTGAAGCCAGTGAGTTGGCCATGTCAACGTCATAGCCGACCAGGTTGTTTGAGGTATCAAGTGATTCAAATGGCGGATAGTCAGCTGAGATGCCGACAACCAGAGTTCCTGCCTTGAGTACCTGATCATCCAGTGAATCTACAGTCTTTTCCTTCTGACCGCCGCAGGCTGTCAGTACTACCAGCATGATTATTAACAAAGCTATTATCTTTTTCATTTTTCCTTTTCCTTTCTTATTTAGTTACTATGGCGAAGTCTTCAAATTCGTATTTCTTCAAACCCTTATCATCGGTTATGTATGTAAGACTTCCCTCATCTATCTTGTCGAATGCCTCGGCCACCTTTATAAGTTCAATTCCCGGCCTGAAGGGTTCGTTATGTGAAGTTATCAATGTATAGTCACTGTACTGTTCAGCAATTCTGTGCATGGTCTTACGATATGTTTCAAAGCTTGAATCTGACCCGTCAGAATGTTCGATGTGAGCGTACAGGGTAGCGGGATAGAATGTGTCTCCCGTAAACAGTATCTTGTTTTCATGATCGGCATACATCAGGCTGTCCGGTGAATGACCCGGTGTCTCCAGGACTTCCAGCTTGATATTTCCTAAATCAAACACAAATCCTTCCTTTACCGTCTGGAAACTCTTTGCCGGTCTGATCAGGTAACTGTTACTGTCGAATCCCACAGGATACGGCTTCCAGTTACTTCCTGCCTCCATGTTGTCCTTTACTTCCTCATGATCCAGTCCTCGTCGTGCCCTGTTAATGGCCACCGGATGATCCGGTACATATACCTCATCAAACTGCCAGTCACCGCCGATGTGATCGAAGTGGCTGTGAGTATGGGCTACCTGTATCTTTCCCTGATACAGACTTTCAACGACCTTCTTAATGTCACCTATGCCTAACCCCGTATCTAAAAGCAAGGCACTTTCAGTTCCGGTAATAAGGTATGATATTACTTCCTGAAAGTGCCCATCTTCATATATTGCGTAAATGTCTGGTTTTATTCGGTACACCGAAAACCACGAATCAGCAGATTCAGTCCGTATGAAAAAAGAGTACTGTCTTCGTGGCAGAACATTAAACCATTCTTCCGGCATGATTACATTCTTTACTTTATTCTCTGTCATGATTGCTCTCCTTTCCTATAAAACAAAACGTCCCTGCATAAACATGCAAGGACGAATAATTCCGCGGTACCACCTTGGTTCCTGAAACACGCAGTCTCAGACTCTCTCATCTGTAACGGGATCTCCCGCATCCGGATACTTAAGTTCCCCGGATGAGCTCCAAGACGCGTTCATCTTCCGTGTTCTGTCACCTTCCACCAGCTATGACTCTCTATGAGAACCGTGAAAATTACTATTTCTTTTCATTGCTATATGAAAATTAAAGCACATAATTTCTGAAAACGCAACAGATATTTTCAAAAATATGGATAAATCGTTTGTTTAGGCATTGTTCCAAGGCCATGTTATAATGATTACATTAAAAACAGCCACAATAATCGGAGGTCTCAGCATGGAAGACATTTTGAAGAACATAACGGAACTGGGCGTTTCCTATGGCGGCAAGCTGTTGCTGGCCATTGTTGCCCTGGTAGTCGGCTTACTGGTAATACGTTCCGTAAGGAACATGTTGAAGAAGTTCCTTGACAGCGACAGCATCGACAAGACATTGCAGGTAGTCATCAAGAACGTCGTCATGATTGTTTTGTATGCCATCCTGATCATCAGCGTCATCGAAATACTGGGCGTACCAATGACCAGCGTCATGGCCCTGATCGCCTCCTGCGGTTTAGCAATCGGCATGTCATTACAGGGAGCACTGGCCAACTTTGCCGGCGGCATAATGATCCTGATCTTCAAGCCGTTCAAGGTCGGTGACTATATTGAGTGCTCAGGCGCTCAGGGTGTCGTCAAGGACATCACCATCTTCTATACGGTTATCATCACTCTGGACAACATCCGCATCAGCGTGCCAAACGGTGACCTGATGAACTCCCACATTGCCAACTACAGCAGTGAAAAGGTCAGAAGAGTCGATCTGGACTTCAAGGTTACCAATGACTGCGACGGCGACTTTGCCAGACAGGTACTGCTGGAGGCAGCCAGTTCAACGGAAGGCATCCTGCATGACCCTGAACCGTTTACCAGATTATCAGCCGTTGACGATGATACCTACATCTATACCGTACGTGTCTGGGTAGATGCCGACAAGTACTGGGATCTCTACTTTGACATCCTGGAGAACTGCAGCAAGGCCCTCAATGAAAACGGCATTGATGACCCGGAAGAAAGAATGGCCGTACGAATCGTCAAGGACGAATAAGCAAAGAAAAAAACCGCGATGCGGTTTTTTTCATGCCAATTCTAAAGTTCAAACAGATTCAGTCCGGTCACATCATCCTTGAAGCGGTCAACTTCGCCATGGATGACATTGATGAACATCTCACAGGTAGCTGATATGATTGCCCTGTTGAGATGGCCGCCATAGACAACACCCTTTTCATCAGCAGCGCTCATGTGCAGATGAGCATAATATTCACCATTCATTGTATTAATTGAACCGGTAAGGGAAACGATCTCATAGGCTCCCTTGAAGGTGTTTGGATAGAACTTCTTCTCATCAACGTTATATACCCCTACGGTAAAGTCATCAACTGCGCCTAATGCCTCAACGCTGGCCAGTCTGACGTTTTCCTTAAGGGCTACTTCCTTCATCTTTTCCAGGATCTCCTCTCCTCTGTCGATCCTGACAACGATTGTATCTTCAAATCTTCTGTACTTCATAAAATGTTCTCCTTAACTACAGTAACATTATACATCATCCGGCTGCTGACCGTCATGGGCTTTCCACATGCATTCAGTGATCTTCATGTCCGTGAACACGGCAGTGAAGCTGGAGTCTTCCGGGCTGCAGGCATAGATGCCGAATCTTATCGTTCCTGCCCCTTCCCACATGTGGCATACTCTCATCTGCGTAAACTCCTTACCGTCAGCTGAACACTCGATGCAGTAGTCATCTTCCCTCCTGCTTAGTCTGTACCACATTATCTTTACGTCAGCCGGTATGGCCGTAGTTGCCCAGTCGGAATAGCCGTGATTGGTAACTACTGATCCCAGATGCTGGAAGGATTCATTCTCATATTCAACCGAACCCTTGAGCCAGTTCTCCGAATCCAGGTACATCACAATTCCGCACTGATCAAAGCGGTGATGGCTTTCACTGAAATCCGTTCTGACGACGAATGAAAAGAACTTCTCATCAGTCTCCATCTGCAGTACCGGTGCATTGTCATTTCGAAAATGATAGTAGGTCCTCTGCCATAAGTCGGTATGAGGTGTGGTGGTGATTTCTATTCTGCCTTCCTCAATGGAACATGCCAGAGGTTCTCTGGTCCATTTCAGATCTCTTACATCAAACTTCATGTGCTCTGCCTTATTTATTCTTTATTTCAAGTCCTGACCTGAAGGCATCGCCAACGATCTCACTGACCAGTCTGTACTTATTCAGGCTGGAATCAAATGAGATCAGCTGGACCTTTTCCCAGTCGATCTTGCCGTTGGCATTGAGAACTCTGTCATCCACGACCATGCCTACTACTTCTCCCCATAAGCCATGATCATCAAAGGCTGCTACCTTGCATTCAAGAGTAACCGGATACTCCTCAAATATCGGGGCGTTGATCTTTTCACTTCTTACGGCATGGAATCCGGCCTTTTCGATCTTGTTGACCTTTCTGCCCGTCTCAATTCCGAAGTAGTCTGATTCAACTACGGTATCCTTTGTGGCAAACGCTACGGTAAAGTAAGGGTTCTTTGCCAGGTTGTCAGT
>ONPK01000173.1:857-3255 GCA_900319675.1 uncultured Bacillota bacterium | reverse complement strand
TCTTCTGCATACTTGGTAGGATGCAGTTCCAGGAATGCCTGTCCGAAGCAGGCTGAGAATGTCGGTGTAGGTTCCGTGATTCCTCTTTCCGTGCCGGCCAGCTTGGCTGTGAAGCCTGACAGGAAGTAGTACTGTGTCTGCTCAGGTGTCAGAATTGAAACAGGTGGCAGTACACCGAAGGCATCAGCTGATAAGAAGATTACGTTTTCAGCAGCCGGTGCGCTTGATACAGGTCTTACGATCTTTTCAATGTGATCGATAGGATATGATACACGGGTATTCTCGGTTACGCTCTTGTCAGCGAAATCGATGATTCCGTTTTCATCAACGGTAACGTTTTCCAGCAATGCATCTCTTCTGATGGCATTGTAGATGTCTGGTTCTGAATCCTTGTCCAGGTTGATGACCTTGGCATAGCAGCCGCCTTCAAGGTTGAAGACACCGTTGTCATCCCAGCCATGCTCGTCATCGCCGACCAGCAGTCTCTTTGGATCAGTTGATAACGTTGTCTTGCCTGTGCCTGATAAGCCGAAGAAGATGGCAGTATTCTTGCCTTCCATGTCGGTATTGGCTGAGCAGTGCATGCTTGCGATGCCCTTTAACGGCAGATAGTAGTTCATCATTGAGAACATGCCCTTCTTCATTTCGCCGCCGTACCAGGTGTTGATGATTACCTGTTCCTTTGATGTGATGTTGAAGGCAACGCATGTTTCAGAGTTGAGTCCTAATTCCTTATAATCTTCGACCTTGGCCTTTGATGCGCAGTATACGACAAAGTCAGGTTCAAAGTTCTTCTCTTCTTCTGCAGATGGCTTGATGAACATGTTTCTGACGAAGTGTGCCTGCCAGGCAACTTCCATAACAAATCTTACAGCCATTCTGGTATCCTTGTTGGCGCCGCAGAATGCATCAACGACAAACAGTCTCTTGTTACTAAGCTCTCTGGTTGCCAGCTTCTTGACCTTTTCCCATACCTCTTCGCTCATTGGATGGTTGTCGTTTGGATACTCTGGTGATGTCCACCATACGGTATCTTTTGAATTTTCATCAACTACCAGATACTTGTCCTTTGGAGAACGTCCGGTGAAGATGCCGGTCATTACATTGACAGCACCAAGCTCTGTCAGCTGACCCTTTTCATAGCCTTCCAGCTTATCGGATAATTCTTCTTCATAAAGGAAATCATATGACGGATTGTAGACAATTTCCTTGGTTCCCTTGATGTTGTACTTTTCAAGATTGATCATAAATTTCACTCCTTTTTGATATGGTCTGAAAAAAATCCCAAATCAAAGACATTGTAGCACTTTTGGAATTAAAAATGTTGGAATATAATGCATTATTCTTTCACAAATGACACTTTTCGTTCCAAAAATAAATCATTCCAATATCACTCATCATTCAGGAACACGGGCATGAAAAAAGAACGGATCTGTTACCTTACTTTTCCGTTCTCTGTTTATTATCTGTCTCAGGCAACCATTTCCAGATTTCTGTTTCTGTAGATGAAATACGCCGTAAAGAAGAATGTCAGAAGTTCTGAAACCGCCAGTGTAAACCAAACTCCATCTACGCCAAATATATACGGTAACAGGATCATTATCAGATTAGCAAACACGACGTTCTCCAGAATGGTCAGTATCGTTGAAGTCTTATTGTCATTCAGAGCAACAAACACGTCTATGGTAAGAATGTTGTAACTGAGAGTAAAGAATCCCAACGGTGCCACGGTCATTCCCCGTGTAGCCATCTCTCTTATGGCCGGCAAGGTATCGACCTTGAAGTACAGTGACAGCAGGAATTGCCTGCCGAGAATGAAGATGGCCGTGATGATAATGACAAGTCCGGTTGTAAGCCTGATGATCTGACCTATCAGTCTTCTGACCTTTGCCCTGTTTCTTTCACCATAGGCATAGCTTACCAGAGGACATACCGAACCGCTGAAGCCAAACAGGCAGCCCAGTAACATGAACTGAATGTTATTTACGATCGTATAGGCTGAAACGCATTCCTCACCGCCGACATTCAGAAGTACTCTGTTGGCAATGTAACTGTTCATTGACAGGGCAACGCTGGTCATGAACTGCGGCAGGCCCAGTGAAAAGCACTCCCTATGCAGTTTCCAGATGTCCCCCTGCGGCTTGCCAAAGCCTATTTCACAGCTCTTTGAGCTGAAGAATACCAGTCCGAATAATACAGATACCACATTGGCTATCAGATTTGCATAGGCGGTTCCCGCCATGCCCAGCTGCAGTTTCACGATGAACAGCCAGTCAAAGAAGAAGTTGCAGACGGTGCTGAGTATCATTGTGAGCATTGAATACTGCGGCTTACCGGCCGGCACATAGAAACGTGAGAACAGAAATGACAGCATGTTCAGCGGCATGTACCACATGCC
>ONPK01000173.1:0-786 GCA_900319675.1 uncultured Bacillota bacterium | reverse complement strand
AATCTGATTATCGGATCCATGAACAGGATCATTACCAGTATCATGGCTGTGCCTACTGCCGTCATGGATATGGCAACAGTTGTAAAGGCTCCTCTGGCCTCCTTATTCTTTCCCTCTCCCATCCTGGTTGAGCAGTATACGCTGACGCCGCCAAACAGATCCGAGATGGCTCCGACGATCATGAACAGAGGCATGCCGATGCTGAAGGCAGCCAGGGCGTTATGACCGACATAGCGCGACAAAAACAGGCCATCATCCAATGTCTGTAACAGGTTCAGTGCGAGCCTTGTTACGATTGGCGCTGACACGAATTTTATCAGTTCTCCTGTTGTAAAGTTCTTTCCAATAGTTTTCTCTTCGCTCATGTTGATCACCACAACAAGAGTAATTCTATATTTGTTATTACATATAGTCAAGAAGGCACAGAAAAAGCAGTGCTGATGCACTGCCGTTCTTACTTACTGTATCCTTCCCCTGGTAAATTCGTATATGCCAATGCTTACGGCGTTGTCGAGATTGAAGGAATCAATGGTATTCAGCTGTTTTATGACAACGCTTGTTCCGTAATCATGGAACTCGGCAGGAAGTCCGGTAGCTTCATTGCCGAATACCAGTGAGTATCTTTCCGGTACCCTGACCTCATCAAGCCTCATCCTGCCATCCAGCATGAATGGGAAGATCTCTCTTTCACTTACATCCCTGAAGTAATCCTCGAATGAGGGATAATAGGTAAAGTGCAGGCCGAAGAAGGCTCGCATCGAAGCTCTGATCACCTTGGGATCATAG
>ONPK01000131.1 GCA_900319675.1 uncultured Bacillota bacterium | reverse complement strand
CCTGGACATTCTGAGGGTTCATGATGCCTATGAAACGATAAGAAGCCGCCGTAAGGACAGTGTTTACAACATGATGCCGGTAATTGACGGATATCTGCTGAAGGATGGCGTTGATAAGCTCATAAGGGATCCGCTGAAGATCGGATACATGATCGGTTATACGAACAATGACATGTATGCCCCGGTAATGGCGTATATTGGAAATAAGTTTGCCAGAGCTAATGACGGCTATGTCTACTATTTCGACGTTGACCAGCCGGGCGATGACAACGCTGCCTTCCATTCCAGCGACTTAAGATACATGTTCGGCCGCCTGAATACTTCCTGGCGTACCTTTACCAACATGGACAGGGAAATATCCGACATGATGAAGGGATATCTGGCTAACTTTGCCCGTAACGGCAACCCCAACAGCAGGGGATTACCGCAATGGGATAAGATCACCAAAGAGAACAAGGTCATGTGTTTCAGTCATGCTGAAATCGGGATGGGAAAGCCTTCCTACATAAAGCTGACCAGAAACATGTTAACAAAAGGAGACCCGAAGGCATGAAATTCAGACATCTGTTCAGTTTAAGAAAAGCTGATGACAATACCCGCGTCTATGAAAGCGACGGCGTTTTCATGCGCCTTGACTTCATTGAGAACATGCTAAGAGTGGCCCTGATCAGAAACATGGATCTGTTGCCTACCTTCAGCATCAACCCTGATAAGAAGATGACAAAGGAAGGCCGCAGCAAGCTATCTCTTGAGGGCTTTAAGCTGTGCTCCACAGAAGTAACAGAAGATGATAAGACCGTAAGGTTCACTCATTGCGGCCATGACTTTGAAATAGAATTATTGAATTTCCGCATGACCGTCAGAAATGAAAGAGGAATCCTGTATCAGGACCGTAATGGCCTGGCCTATAACTTTGACGGGGAATTAGGCGACGGTTCCGTTCACTATACTTCCAGACTGGAAGATCAGTACATCTACGGCCTTGGCGACAAGTCCGGCAACGTTAACAAGAATCACCAGCGTTACACTCTGGATACCGATGATTCCATGGGTTACAGGGCTGAGTACAGTGATCCCTTATACAAGCATCTGCCGTTCTATATCTGCGAAAACGATAAGGGCAGTTACGGGATGTACTACGATACCTATAGCGAAGGAGAGATCGACTTTGGCCGGGAACACGACAATTACTACGAATGGTTCAACTCGGTAAGATATGAAGAAGAGAACATGGTCTTCTACCTGATCTTCGGAAGTGTCAGGGACATCATCAGAAGATTCGTGCACATGACCGGCGGCATCGCAAAAGTGCCTGAATGGGCCTTCAGATACTGCGGCTCGACGATGGAATATACAGATGCTCCGGATGCTGATGAGAGATTAAGGTCATTCATTGACAACTGTGAAAGATACGGCATTAAGGCCGGAGGATTCTACATGTCCAGCGGCTACACCCAGATAGGGGATAAGCGTTATGTCTTCCACTGGAATGAAGACAAGATTCCTGATCCAAAAGGCCTGGCTGATCATTTCAAGAGGAAGGGTTTAAGGATAATGCCTAATGTCAAACCGGCATTCCTGGATGATCATCCGCTGTATGACTACATAGCCGGTAACGGCTGGTTCCTGCACTATCAGGATGGCACCGTGGCTAAGTTCCCGTTCTGGGGCGGCAATGCCAGCTATCTGGACTTTACCAACCCGGGCGCCTATGAATTCTGGAAGAAGTGCATCAGGGAAGTACTGGCGGAAAAAGGCTATGCCGACATCTGGAATGATAATAATGAATATGACATCCATGACAAGGACGTATATGCCCATGGCTTTGGTAAGGAGGTACCGGCCAGATTAATAAAACCGTTATTTTCCTATCTGATGACGAAGGCCAGCAGGGAAGCCTGCCAGGAGTTCAATGATGATCCGTTCATGATCAGCAGATGCGGGATGGCGGGAAGTCAGTCAATCTGTACCACCTGGACAGGAGATAACTATACAAGCTTCAGGGAACTGAGATATAACCATTATCAGGCCATGACCATGGCGCTTTCCGGCTTCTGTTTCTTCGGACCGGACATCTGCGGCTTTGCCGGACCGAGTCCCGAGAGGGAGCTGTTTGTCCGCTGGCTGCAGTACGGCGTCTTTCTGCCGAGGTTTGTCCTGCATTCCTGGAAACCGGGTGAACCGTCCACGATGCCCTGGCTCTACCCGGACATGATGGATACGGTAAGGCCGATATTTGATTTAAGAGAAAGACTGGTTCCTTATCTTAAGGAACAGATGGATAAGTGCATTGAAAACGATGAACCGCTGATCTCTCCTGTCTTCTTAAGAGATCCTGATTACGACAGGGAAGCTGACTGGTTCATGTGCGGAAATAGAATACTGGCATGTCCGGTATTTGATGAAGGCGTAAGTGAGATTACAGTTAAACTGCCGAAGAGTGACAGGGGCTTCCGGTTAAGAGGAGAAGGACCTGTACTAAAGGGAGAAACAGATGTTAAGGTAAGCTGCGGCATCAATGAACTGCCTGTATGGTTTACCGAGGAATAGATGGGGGATGAATTCATGAAGGAAAAGAACAATGAAAATACGCTGACACTTAAGCATAAGGTAGGCTATGGTCTGGGAGACTGCGGAGGCGTAATGACCTTCGCCCTGATGGGCAGTACCTTCTCGATGTACTGTACTGATGCATTGGGCATTAATCCCTCTACATTGGCGCTGTTATTACTGATATGGAACGTCTGGGACTTCATCAATGACCCGTTAATGGGAGCCTGGATCGACAAGGCCTTTGCCAGAAGCACCAACCCCAAGGGCAAGTTCCGCCCCTGGATATTAAGGTCTACGCCATTACTGGCAGTGACATTCATTGCCCTATGGTCAGTACCAAGTCTGGTTGAGGGACTTACAAGACTGTGCGTGCTGTTTGCCCTGAAGATCCTGTATGAAGGTGCCTATACCATGTTCAACATCCCGATGGGTTCATTACTTTCAGCGATGGCTGATACTGATGGGGAAAGAGCTTCCCTGTCATCTGCCAGAGGCATAGGCAGTGCATTGGCAACGTTGATATCCCTGTTCATCATGCCGCTGTTTCTCAAGAAATTCGGCGAGAACAATCCAACAGGTTATGCCATCGGCGCAGCCGTTTGTGCCATCATCGGCTTTGCGATGTGCATGGCTCACTACTACATGACAGAAGAAAGACACAATAATAATACGAATCCTCAGGATGGCGATAACATCAAGGTCACGGACATTCTGCAGGTCATAAAGGTCAACCGTCTGTTTGTGGCCCTGTGTGTACATGGGTTATTCATCTGCATGATGCAGTATGTCGGTTCAACCTTGAGCAACTACATGTATTCAGACGTGTTGGGTGACATTTCCATTGCCGGATACGGCACCTTGTTGAGTGCCCCGTTCATGCTTGTGATCTTCATCTGCGGACCGATGGTTGCCAAGAAGGTCGGACTGGAAAAGCTTATCCGCTATGGTCTTTTAGCCAGCTGTTTCCTGTATCTGTCACTGTTTGCCACGATGATGATTACCAATATCAATCCATGGGTCTATGCCGTCTGGAGCAATACCGCTCTTGGCGTCGCCAGCATCTCCATTTACATGCAGTGGGGTCTGGTAGGTGAGGCCATTGACTATAACGAGATGATCACCGGCAAGAGAACTGAGGGCTCCATCTACGGTACCTTCAACCTCAGCAGAAGAGTAGGCCAGACCATCGGCAATTCAGCCGCAATGTTACTATTAGGTTGGATCGGTTACAATGGGGCAGCTGCCGTTCAGGAAGCTTCAACCATTAACGGCATCAAGGTCCTGACGGTATTATTACCGGGAATACTGGTACTTGGTTCCTGGGTCGCATTCAAGTTTTTGTGGAACATGGATGATGAGATGCGCCGCAAGGTCTATGAATTCAAGGTTGGCAAGAAAGCCAACGGATGATCAGACAAG
>ONPK01000134.1 GCA_900319675.1 uncultured Bacillota bacterium | reverse complement strand
TTCAGCCGGTTCCAGGTTGATGCCTATCGGTCTGCCCGTGAGTTTCTTAAGCATTCTTATGGTGTCTTCTGGAGCACATTCCGGAAGACCGTTGATCTTGGGATTACGTACGTCAAACAGGTTAAGCAGAAGGATGTCAGCTCCCATGGAAGCTGCCAGTTCGGCATTGGTAACATCTTCAAGCAGCGGTGTTGCGGTACATACGGTTTCTGATACCAGAGTCCTGCCTTCACAGATCTTAATGGCATAGAGCAGATCCTCTCTGTTCATCTTCTCAAAATCACTGGCAAAGCAGCTTAGCATTCTCTTTTTCATGTCTCATACCTCTGCCTAAATTATAATCCAGGAAAAAAGACCACGCAATTAAGCATGGTCTTCATTATTGGTAATGATCTCAATGTGCTGGTAGGGAATGGATATGCCTTCCTTTTCCAGACGTTCCTTTATCAGCAGTCTTAACTCGCGTTCAACTGACCAGTGCTTTAACGGCTTGGTCTTGGCAATTATGGTGATGTCAACGCTGCTGCTGTTGTAGGCGGTAATGCCCAGTACGTTGGGCTTTTCAACCAGTACGTCTGTATTAGCTGCGTATTCATCCATGACTTCCTGAAGGATCTCAATCATTCTGCGGCTGTCAGCTTCATATGGGGTCGGTACAACGACCTTGGCCAGAGTGAACTTGTTGCCATAGTTGATGACGGTCTTGATCTGGCCATTGGGGATGATGATCCTCTTGCCTTCATAGTTTGTTATATAGGTCAGCCTCATGGAGATGGCTGTTACGGTTCCCGTATAGTCATTGATCGTTACGAAGTCACCAACCTGATACTGCTTGTCAAACAGTACCAGTAATCCTGCCAGCATGTCCTGCAAAGTGCTTTGGGCAGCCAGTGAGATGACTAAGCTTCCGATACCGGCGGTGACCAGAATGTTGTTGACGGAATCTGCATAGCCTATCTGATTGAGGATCAGGATGATGGCGATGAAGTAGATCACATAGCGGCTGATGCTTCTGATGATGGTCATGGCACTAACAAGTTCCTTGCCTTTCTCCACGTCATCCATTGCCTTGCCTTTTTCCATCAGTCTGGAAGTATGCTTACTGATGCGGTTAATGATGAAGTTGGCGATCAGCAGTATGATCGCAATTACGATTATGTTTACGATGAGATCAACGGTATCTCCCTTAAGCTGCTGCCACACCTGTTCCCAGCTGAATTCATCAGTCATGATTCATCACTCCTTACCTTATTAGTATACCTTATGCAAAAGAAAAATAGTATGTGGTATAATCCTAGTAGCGAGGATAACATATGAGAGACTTTATTTATAATATTCCAACAAAGGTTTACTTCGGTAAGGATCAGCTTCATCATCTCGGTGAAGAACTGAAGAGATTCGGCAAGAGAGTATTACTGACATATGGTGGGGGCTCCATAAAGAGGACCGGACTGTATGACAGAGTTGTAAATGAGATCAATAAGGCCGGGCTTGAGTTATATGAACTTTCAGGCATTGAGCCTAATCCAAGAGTATCAAGCGTTAATGCCGGTGCTGCCTTATGCAAGGAACATGACATTGACGTCATCCTGGCCGTAGGTGGCGGCAGCGTAATTGATGCCTCCAAGTTCATGGCAGCCGGCAGGTTCTATGATGGCGACTGCTGGGATTTCCATGGCAAGAAGGTTCCGATTGAAAAGGCTTTGCCGTTAGTAACCGTGCTGACGATATCCGCTACGGGTTCAGAGATGGATACCGGTGGAGTCATCACCAATCCTGAAACTCATCAGAAGCTGGGAAGAGCTGCCGACATCTTAAGACCGGCTGTTTCCTTCCTTGATCCGACTAATACATATACCGTATCAAGATATCAGACAGCCTGCGGCAGCGCTGACATTCTCTCTCACATCATGGAGACATACTTCAGCAGGGAAAAGGGCATGTATCTGACTGATACCGCCATGGTCGGCCTGATGAAGACGGTTATCAAGTTTGCACCAATAGCCTGCGAAGAGCCTGAAAACTATGATGCCCGCAGCAATCTCATGTGGGCATCATCATGGGGCATTAACGGTTTCATCAGAATAGACAAGGGACCTAACCCCTGGATCTGTCATCCAATCGAACATGAACTGTCAGCCTTCTATGACATTACCCACGGTCTGGGCCTGGCAATAGTTACCCCAAGATGGATGAGACATGTCTTAAGTGAAGAGACATTGGACAGATTCGTTGAATTCGGCATTGAGGTCTGGGAGATCGATTACAATCTGCCGAAGATGGAGATTGCTCTGGAAGCCATCCGCTGTCTGGAAGACTTCTTCTACAAGGATCTTGGTCTGACCAGCAATCTGACAGATCTGGGCATCACCGATGAATACTTTGACATCATGGCTGAACGCGTCAGCAACTATTCCGGTGAACCAAGATATACCGACTTAAGCAAGCAGGACGTACTGGACATCCTGAATGCCTGTCTGTAAAAGAGGAAATAATAAATGAGCAATTTTGATTTGAAGTACTACAGAGACAGTTACCTGACGGAATATGCCAGTCAGGTCCTTTCCTGTGAAAAGCAGGATAAGGGATATGCCGTAGTACTGTCAGATACGATATTCTACCCGGAAGGGGGAGGCCAGAAGTGCGACACAGGATATCTTGATGATGTCAGGGTATTCGACGTACAGGAAAAGAATGATGTGGTGATCCACTATTGTGAAGAGGCTTTGGAAGTTGGAAAGAATGTCCTGGGCAAAATCGACTGGCAGAGGCGCTTTGACAACATGCAGAACCATACCGGTGAACACATCGTATCAGGCCTGATCCATAAGAACTTCGGGTATGAGAACGTAGGCTTCCACATGGGTGATGCGGTGCAGATCGACTTCAACGGACCGCTGAACTGGCAGCAGGTAATGCAGATCGAAGAGGAAGCCAACAGGGTAATTCAGAGCAATTATCCGATAAGACAGCTGTTTCCTGATTCAGAAGAACTGGAAAGCATGTCTTACCGCAGTAAGAAGGCCTTAAAGGGAGTTGTCAGACTGGTTGAGATACCAAATGCAGACCTGTGTGCCTGCTGCGGTACGCATGTGAGATTTACCGGCGAGGTGAGCGTCATCAAGATCCTGTCAGCTGAGAAACACAAGAACGGAACCAGACTGGTCATGTATTCAGGCAGAAAGTGCCATGAATACCTGGCACAGGTATATGAACAGGCCAGAAGCGTATCGGAGACACTGTCGGCACCGGTGCTCAATATCGGTGAATATGTCAGCAAGCTCAATGAAAGAAACGGTGAACTGACATCTCAGCTTAATCAGCTGAGAATGGAAGTGCTGATGGAAGGACTTAAGGACATTGAAGATGGTCAGTATCTGTGTCTGCAGTTTCTCAAGGACTATGACCGTAACAGCATTACCCGCTATCTGGACAGTCTGATAAAAAACGGAAAAGGGGTAATAGCCGGTGTCATCAATGAGAAGGCCAATGGTTATGAATACATGTTCATATCGGACACCGTTAAGCTAAGAGAATACGCCGGTAAGATAAACGAGGCTCTTGATGGCCGGGGTGGCGGCAAGGATAATGTCATCCAGGGCTCGATCAGGGGCGACAGAAAGACAATAGAAGAAAAAGTCAGAGAGGTATTTGGGAGGAATGACTATGAATAAGATCACTGCTGAGAAACTGTATGATTTCAAATTTGTTTCAAACGTGATGTTCAACCCGTCAGATGACAGATGTGCTCATCAGTTAAGCTGGGCGGACAAGGAAAAGAACGACTACTTTACGACAGTCTACATTAATGAGAAAAACTATGAAGCTGAAAACAGCACGTCAATAGTTACCTGGAAGAACAGCGTTGATCTGATCATCAGGGAAAAGAAGGAAGACGCGGAAAAGGGT
>ONPK01000135.1 GCA_900319675.1 uncultured Bacillota bacterium | reverse complement strand
ATTTAATTATTTCCTCTGTCTACTTGACAGGGTACGTATCACACTGAACCTCTTTTAATATGACAGGTCAGTCGGGAATTCTTCGCCCGGCGGCATTACAGCATCGTAGTCAGGAATGTAGAACTGCTGACGGTTACTCCAGTCGTCGAAGCGTTCACGGTTCGATCGTACGAACTCCAGACTGGTGGAATCACCGTTGTACTCGATGTAGAGTACCATGGTATTCTTGCCGGTCATCTTGAATTCCAGATGGGCTTTTTCCTTGCCCCAGCCGATGTTGAACTTCAGCGTCCTGGTCTTGGTGTCATATTTGTAGAACCTGATCGTATATGACTCCGTCGGCAGACCCAATGTATCATCTATGTAGATTCTCTTTCCCTGCGTGTCAATGTCGAAGTAATACCACTGCTTTGAGGAACCAAGCCATGGGCCTTCCCAGTAACCGTTCAGATTGCTGAGATCACCGTCACCGCCAACCTTTACCTTAACGAACGAATGGCCGTTCTTATTAAACTTCGGTATGGAGAATGATGCCTCAATGCCAGGATCATCGTAATACTTCTGAGCATCCTCAAAGGTATTAATGCCGTTTACATCCCTGAATATCATTCTGGTAGGTCTTCCCATCTGAATGTAGTGATACAGAGTCGTGACGAATACCATGTTCTTGTATCCCTTGTACCCGGTCATGTCAACGAATGGCAGATATTCCGGAGTATGAGGATAGCGGTCCGTCAGCTCGACCTTTTCTATGTATGGAAGTCCTCCGTCTACCACGATCTGATACGGGTAGAAGACCGGATACTCGACATCGGCAAACCTCATCGTGGTTACGACATCTGAATATATCGGCAGCTCCTTCTTCATAAGAGGATAGCTGTCCAGCGGATGCTTGTCCATCTTGAAACTGATGTTCTTGAAATAGGCTTCCTGGTTAAACGGTATCAGGCGGTAATCCTGACAGTACAGTGAATCGTAGAAGGTCTGTTCCTTGGTCAGCGATGTGTCATCAATCAGGAAGTAGATCATCTGATTCAGCGGATTGATTATTTCTTTCTGCACAGCCTTCTTAAAGGCAGTGTAGCTTTTTGTCGCATACTTATCGATCTGGTTTTTAAGCTGATCCTGAAAGTTGAGAAGTGTCTGGTCGATCTTGTCCTTTCTCCAGGCATCAATGTCACTCTTGAGGATTTTCTGCTTCAGCATGGTATCAATGAATTCATCATCATAACCCTGCTTCATCATCCACTGGGTGAACCAGCCGTTACGAACGTCTTCCGGCAGCTGCCAGTAGGCGTCGGCGTACTTGTAGTACAGATCGTCAAGGTATTCTTTGGTCTTGGTCGGGTACTGTTCGCTGTTCTTCATAATTGCACTGAGCATTGACTCCCAGTCACTGATGTTATTGTCGTTAAGACCGGTGTGATTAACGTTGTTCTTTATGATTTTGGGAGTATCGCTGTTCTTGACGGCATCTAGACCGGTTGGAACCTCCATCTTGCAGATGAATTCCTTGCCGTCAAAGCTGATGCCTTTCTCTTTGTAGTAGGCCAGGTAAGCCTGTTCCTGTAACGGCAGTTCATCCAATCCCTCGCTGTAACGGTAAAGGTCAACGGAAATGGAGATAACATAGATGCCAATGGCCAGGACCGTGACCGGCCAGGCTCCCAAGGCCGGGATGGCTCCCGACATAAAGCTTGCACCTGATGCCAGCGCTGAGAATATGGCAAGGTTATTGTCTATGGCGACCTGTTCTGCATCCTTGCCGCTTTTACATTCACTGTACAGTTTAAGAGCGACGGCCGTGATGTTAAGTCCGGCCATCATGTTGCCGAGCAAGTCAGTATAAGGCATTCCTCTATTTGGAATGATTTTATTAAGGAAGCCCAGGTCCTTTATTGACCCGTTGGTTGAGTCAGCCAGACCCAGGATTCTTAACGGCCAGTCAATTTCCTTGGATGTGACTGCTAACCCCAGCTTACGTATGGTTTCATTTATGTCGGAGTCATGGTCAGAAAGGACACCTCCGGAGATCTGGAACAGTGACTTTACGGTAGCGTTATGCAGACCGACGTTTCTCATGGTCGGGCTGAACTGGACATAGAGATAGTCGGTATCCTTGGTTTCCCTGATCTTGTTCCAGGCCTCAACGAAGAGATCTGCCGGAACCAGGATGTCATTGTCATCAGAAGCGATGATGTTCTGGTGCTTCCGGGCGGAATTATTTGCCAGGGCACCTTCAAACATATCCGAAGTCATCTTCATGATCTTCGGGGATACCTTGGTAAAGTGATCCATGAATCCGGTAATGGACTTGCCGTCTGCGGAAACTTCGTAATAGAGATCTTCCCATTCCTTAGTAGTTTCATTGAAGAAGACCATGCCGTCAATGTATTCATCACTGGCCAGATTAAGCGGCAGGGTAACCTTTACGTTGCCGATGAACTGGTCCTGACCTGATTTCAGTGACAGGTCGTAACAGTGCAGGGCCAGATACAGGTCTGAGTCTTCCTTCTTTCCCAGATCGCGTACGATCAGCGTATCATCAGCGCGGAGATTGTTGCTGCCCATGTCAACCGTGACGCCTCCGGTGGAAACCTTTGGGTTTGAAGGAGATACTTCGGCTTCGCTCTTTGGAGCGTTGGACAGTTCGCTGTTACTGTAGCGTATCGTTATGAGGGCAGGATCATCTTCGTCAAGGATCTCTGCCGGCATGTTGTCTTCCACCGGTTCAGTGAGGAATCTGTCAACCAGATTGTTGAATACCACGATCGGGTCAAAGCGATCCTTTAGTAACCCCGGACTGATGAAGCATACAACAAAGATACTGGTGATGATCCAGAGAAGAACTATCTTCTTGAACAGTCTTCCCAGGAATGATCCTCTCTTTTTCTTCTTTTCCTTTTTCTGCTGTTTCCTAAGAGCTTTCTGTTCTTTCTTCTGCTGCTTCTTAAGTGCTTTCTGCTGTTTTTTAAGTTCCTTTCTGGCAGCCTTTTCTTCCTTCTTCTGTTCCTTTGCCAGTTTTCTTTCAGTTTCCTTTTCAGCAGTCAGGTCTTCATTGACAACAGCTGTTTCCTTTTTCCTGCCTGTCTTGCGTTCCTTCTGGACGGTTGACATGACCGTATCCACAGGCGTCTGTTTTACCGGTTCCTCTATCTGAGCAGCTTTCCCGGCATTTCTGACCAGTTTTACACTGGCTTCGCTTTCTGTCTTTTTCTTAGCTGACGTCTTTTTTACGGTCTTCTTTTCTTCGGTGACCGGTTCAGTTTCAGTTTTCTTTCTTACCAGTTTGACGCCCTGATTTTCAGTTCCTTTTTCACTGGAAACAGCAGGCTCCTCAGCCTGCGGTTTTGTTTCAATGTTGGCTCTGTTTACGGGAGCCCCGCAATACATGCAGAAATTGGCGTTATCTTCCAATGGCTTGCCGCACTTCGTACAATAAAGCATATGATACCTCCAGGTCTCACAATACACTGAATTATGTAATAACATTTATGACATTATTATATATGGTTTTTGGGTGATTTACAGCATGCATGACAGATAACCATGTTTTCTCGCAAGTAAATCGTAAAAAGCGAGCAGAAATGAAAAATGTTCTATAATCTAATCAGAGGATAACAACATGAAAATAATAAACGCAAAGGCATTCATTAACGGTGAATTCGTCAGTACGGAAGTGCAGTTTGATCAGAGTGGAATAATAGCCATTGGCAATGATCTGCCTGATGATGAAGTGATAGATGCTGAGGGCAATTATTTATACCCTGGCATAATAGACTGCCATAAATAGACTGCCATAACCATGGCGGCTGGCTGAGGGCGTTCCAGTATGGAGAAGAGGATGAGTTCGGTACCTATGAAGACAGGATCAGATTCCTGGTTGAAAAACTGCCTGAACATGGCGTAACGACAGTCTTTCCAACCCTGAGCGGCACCAACTATGAAAAAGTTGCCAGAACGGTCAGAGAGCTGAGAAAACTCAGAGGGAAGTATGAGGGAGCCAGGCTGGACAAGTTCCAGTTTGAAGGACTTTATCCTTCACTTAAGAGATACATGACTGCTGAGGCCGTAAATCCCAGCAGGGAACATACGGACTATATCGTTGACAATGACTACAGCGACGTTGCCTTATTCCACGTGGGACCTGATCTGGAAGGAGCCATTGAGTGGTGTGACTACATGGTTTCAAAGGGTGTTGATCCGACTGTCGGCAATACCGAAGCCTCAGCTGAAGATGTCTTCAGGGCAGCTGATCATGGCTTATGTCAGGCAGACCACATGTTCAACGGCTTCAAGGCCATGCATCACCGGGAAGCAGGAGCGGCTGCTGCCGTCATGTACGATGACAGGATCAAAGCCCAGCTGACCTGTGACGGCTATCATGTGGATCCGCTATGGGTCAGGATACTGATCAAGATAAAGGGACTGGAAAACGTCTACGGCGTATCGGACATGTCTGAAGCATCAGGCCTGCCGGATGGAACGCATGTGGTTAACGGGCGCAGGATAACTGCCAGAGATGGTTTCATCTATGGAGAGGATGGCTACATCGCCTCGGGAAACATGGCCATCAACGAAGTCATGAAGGCAGCCAGAGACAGATGTCATCTGACTATGGAAGAGGTTGGAAGCCTGTATTGTGAGAACGTGGCAAAGTGTCTGAACATCACGGACAGAGGAAAGATAGAAGTAGGCAGAAAGAGTGACCTGGTCATCATGAACGAAGACTAT
>ONPK01000136.1 GCA_900319675.1 uncultured Bacillota bacterium | reverse complement strand
GACAGACGTAACAAGGCCATGTGGAATCTGACCGTTAATAACATCAACGATCTCTGTGCCATGGCCTGCATGATCGAGCCGGAAATAGCTGAATACCGGGAGGTCAACTGCCATGTTGAATGTTACGACATTCCTTCAATCGGCAGAACGATCGTATCTGATGAAGGCGAGAAGAACCTGCATTATCTGGTCAGAGCCGATAAGCAGAGATACATGGAAATGATCAGGGAAATGATGAGGTACTACAGATGAAGCATCACGCATTCAGACTCACGTATGGGATGGATCTGAGACAGGGCATAGAGGATTACTGCCGTGACAATGACATTCACAGTGCGGCCATTGTGACCGTCGTAGGCTGTGTTTACAGAGCCAGGATCAGACTGGCTGATGGGGAAACCATTGAGGAGTATGATGACCGCTATGAGATCGTATCCCTTACCGGAACCATTTCTCCTGATGGATCACACATGCACATTTCTCTTGCCGATGAGGACGGCAGAGTCATCGGCGGTCACATGTGTAACGGCTGTCTGGTCAATACCACTGCTGAGGTAGTGCTGGTATCCCTTGACGAGGAGTACCGGTTCTCAAGAGAATATGATGACAGTACCGGTTATGACGAACTTGTCATCAGAAAACGGCAATATTGACAATCATCCTAGGGATGATATAATACATTCGATGAAAGAGGTGAAGTGTAATGGGTAAGTTTTTTCCACTGTCAATAGCTGGTCAGAAATCTGTTACGCATTTGATTGTTTCTCTGGCAATCTATATCCTGGTTGGCTGGGCACTCGGCTTCGCTGCAGGTCTGGTTGGCTGGTTACCTTTATTAGGCAACATCGTTAACCTGGTAGTTGGATTAGTGAGAGTATATTGTGTAGCAGGTATCATTGTTACATTATTGATGTACTTCGGGTTTTTGCCTAAGAAATAATTAAACAGCTATGCCCCTCAGTGAGGGGCTTTTCATTTGCCCTGATGACAGGTCAATGATATCATCAAGTTGGAGAGTAATACTATGAAACAATATGCACTTAGAAACGGAATCATTCTGGACGGTACCAGGGACATGGAGCCTGTTTTTGGCAAAACAATTCTGGTAAAAGATAGGAAGATCGAAGACATCGTTGATGATGATACGGATGTCAGTGGTTATGAGGTCATTGACCTTAACGGCAGATATGTCATGCCTGGACTTATCAACATGCACGTTCATCTGGCCGGCAACGGCAAGCCGCAGAAGAAGCAGAGAGACAATACCAAACTGGTCAATCTTATCTTCTCAAATCCGGTATCCGGCAGGGTAGCGTATCGTCTGGTAAAGAACTATGCCCAGATCGAACTTAACAGCGGTGTCACCACGATAAGAACGGTAGGAGGTCTGAAGGATCTGGACAGCAGGGTGAGAGATGAGATCAATGCCGGTAAGTATGCGGGGCCGAGGATCCTGTGCTCAAACGAGGGAATATCCGTTCCCGGCGGACACATGGCCGGATCGGTGGCCATCGTTGCTCATAGCATTGAAGAGGCAAAGAGGCAGGTAGACCATCTCTGTGAGAAGAAGGCTGACCTGGTCAAGTTGATGATCACCGGCGGTGTCATGGATGCCAAGGAAAAAGGTACTCCGGGTGAAATGAAGATGGATCCGGAAATGATCAGGGCTGTCTGTGACTATGCCCATAGCAAGGGCTTCAAGGTCGCAGCTCATGTCGAGTCACCTGAGGGTGTCAGACAGGCATTGAAAAACGGCGTTGATTCAATTGAACATGGTGCAGCGCCTGATGAGGAAATAATTGAACTGTTCAAGAAGAGAAATGCCTTCCTGATCACGACACTGTCACCGGCTCTTCCATATGCCCTGTTTGACAGGAGCGTATCCAATGCCTCGGAAGTTGAGCAGTACAACGGCAACGTGGTCTTTGAAGGCATCATCAATTGTTGCAAGGAAGCACTGAAGAACGGTGTACCGGTAGGATTAGGCAATGACGTTGGCTGTCCATGGGTCTCTCAGTATGACTTCTGGAGAGAACTGGTATACTTCACGAAATATGTAGGAGTAACCAATAAACAGGCACTGCACACCGCAACACTGAACAACGCGATTCTTGCCGGAATCGGCGATGTTACCGGTTCAATAGAAAAGGGCAAGGAAGCCGATCTCATCGTTACTGACGGCAACCCTCTGGAAGATCTTACGACGCTCAGAAACGTCAGGATGGTAATGGCCGCAGGCAGGCTGTTGCGCGATCCGGTGGTCAAGAGAAAGGCGATACTGGACGAGCATCTCGACCCAGCCATCCGCATCGGCTTCCACGCGCACAACAATTTCCAACTGGGCTACGCCAATGCGGCGTCGTTCCTCAAGCATCAGGGCAAGCATGACATTCTGGTGGACGGCACGATTTTCGGCATGGGCAAAAGCGCCGGCAACGCGCCCATCGAGCTGATCGCCATGACGCTCAACCAGCGGTACGGCGGCCGCTACAATATTGATTGCTTTTTGGAAGCGACCAACGAATCGGTGATGGAATTCTACAAAACCTCGCCGTGGGGCTACAGCACATTCTTTTATCTGGTCGCCAAAAACCGCTGCCATCCCAACTATCTGACCGACTACCTGCGGGAAGAGAATCTTTCCATTTCGCTGCTGGATGAACTGCTGGCCACGATCGAGCCGGAGGATAAAAAGCTCCTCTACGACAAGGCGCTGGGGAAAGAGCTTTATGAAGCGTTCGTCCGCGAACACGTCTGCCAGCCAGATTCCGCGAACCGGTTCCTTGACTTTCTGGGCAGCCGCAAGGTGCTGCTGATCGGCCCCGGGAAAAATATCCGGCTTCAGGAGTCGAAGGTCAAAGCGTTCATCAGCCGGGAAAAGCCCGTGGTTCTTTCCGTCAACTACATTCCCGAAGCCGTCACGCCCGACTGTGTGTTCATCACCAACCCCAAGCGCTATCATGACATGGCGGCAGACCTGAAAAAAGAGACCTCGTCCGGCATGAAAATGCTGGCGACCACCAACGTCACCTGCCGCAACGGCCGTTTCGATTTTGTTGCCGCCAGAGCGCCGCTGCTGGAAAAAGACGAGACCATCATCGACAATTCGTTCCTGATGCTGCTCAAGTATCTGGATTCCATCGGCGTCCGGGAAGTGTTCTGCGCGGGCTTTGACGGCTATTCCGACAAGGAAAGCAATTACAGCATTCCCGAAATGGAATATTCCTTTGTCAAGAAGGAAGCCGCTCACCTCAACGCCCACATGAAGCAGTCCATCGCACAACACAGAAGGAGAATGACGATCTCCTTTATTACATATTCAGCGTATGACGCGGAAGAGGATATCCATGGCGCAGCAATATAACTGTTTGGTGTTCGACGTTGACGGCACCCTGCTGGACACTTCGGAAGGGATGCTTTCCGCCGTTCGATACACCATTGAACGATTCGGTCTTGAACCGTTGGAAGAAGAAACCATCAAAAGCTTCATCGGCCCGCCGATCCAGCATTCCTTCCAGCGCGTCTACGGATTCGCCGACGACGTGATCGCGGACATGGCGGCCGTTTTCAGAGAGCGATACAAAGAAAAGGATCTGCTGCTGGCCAAGGCCTACGACGGTATTTACGACGTCATGGATCATCTGCAGCAGACCGGAACGGCGATCGCGATCGCCACTTATAAACGGGAGGATTACGCAGCCCGGCTGCTCCATGCGTTCGGGTTCGACCGATACACCGACCTGATCTTCGGCTCGGATTTTGAGGGCAGGCTGCGCAAAAAAGATATCATCGAGCTCGCCCTGAAAAAAGCGGGTATTGCCGATCACGCGAAGGCGCTGATGGTCGGCGACAGCGACAAC
>ONPK01000137.1 GCA_900319675.1 uncultured Bacillota bacterium | reverse complement strand
CCGTTTTCACCTAAGAGAGCCAGTACTTCATGCTTTCTGATGTCGAACGAAACGTTCTCATTAGCCACGACGGCTCCAAAGGTCTTGGTGATGTCTTTCAATTGAACAGCACAGTTGTTATCCATGTCATCAACCTTTCTATAAGGTGAGGAAGACAGAGTCCCCCTCACCTGTTAAAATCAAATACTAATGTAAGTTTAAATCAACGATTACTTTTCGAAGATGCCGTCGATGATTACGCTGAATGATGGAGCGCTTCTGAATTCTGATTCATGGAAGTAGCCATCGTAGATAGCGTTCTTGTCTTCTGCATCATCTGTATCAAAGTCGCCTGTTAAGTCGATCTTTAATTCTGATAAGTGTTCGCCGTTTACTGTCCATGTGCTTGTATCGAATACATGTAATGTGCCAGCCTTGATTTCAGCGATTGCCTTGTCAACAGCTTCCTGTGTGCCAGGAGCACAGTTAGGACCTAACTTTGTGATGGCAACTGCGTCAGATTCATAACCCTGAGCCCAGTTTGTATCGATCTTCTTGCCTTCTACAACCTGCTTGAATGCATATGTGTAGTAAACACCCCAGTTATTTGTAGCTGAAGTTAAGGCAGCGTTTGGTGCAGCTTCGAGCATGTCAACGTTGTAACCTACTGAGTAAGCAACTGTGCCGTTAGCTAATGCAGCTTCAACTGCAGCTGGAGCACCTGTTGAGTCAGCATGCTGACCAATGATGACACAGTGGTCTGCCATTAATGTATTGGCTGTTTCACCTTCAGCAACCAGGTTGAACCATGAGTTGGTGTAGATGACTTCCATTGTAACGTTTTCGAATACTGACTTAACGCCTAAGAAGAATGCTGTGAAGCCTGAAACAACTTCTGCATATGGATAAGCGCCAACGTAACCGATCAGAACCTTGCCATCCTTGTAGCTTTCTGCAGGAATCTGTCCGGCAGCTTCAAGTTCAGCCAGCTTCATACCGGCAACGATGCCTGATACGTAACGTGATTCATAAACGTTTGTGAATGCGTTTGAGAAATTGCTCAGTCCGCTGAGAGCAGCTGTATCACCAGTTGCGGCTACGAACTGTACATCTGGATACTCTGAAGCAGCCTGCTGCATGAACTGCTGATGGCCGTAAGAGTTAGAGAATACGGCTGTACAACCCTGTTCAACAAGGTCTACTGCCTGGTCGTAACAGTCCTGAGTTTCACCAACTGAATATTTCCAGATGATCTGATCGTCAGAAAGACCGTTAGCCTTAGCTGCCTGCTGTATGCCTACCATGTGTGCATAGGTATAGCCTTCGTTTTCATCACCAACTAAGATGACGCCGATCTTCAGCTTCTTTTCGGTGTCTCCGCCTGATGGCTTCTCCCCATTTGAACAGCCTGTCAGAACGCCTACTACCATGAGTACAGCTAACATAAGAGAAAATAATTTTTTCATAAGTACCTCCCTTTTCCCTCTTCTATAATTAAAGGTCAAGCAACCTTAATTACCCTTTTAAATAAAAAATCGAATTCAGGGGCAGTGATCCCTACTCGCAGAATTCAATTCCGTTTTCAACACTCATGCTCTTGATGCGTGCCAGAGATTCGACACGGATGCCCTGACTTCTGATCAGGTCTCCTCCTGGCTGGTAGGCCTTCTCGATGACGATGCCGCAGCCTACCAGTTCAGCGCCTGCCTGGGAAACTATGCTGATCAGAGCCTTTAAAGCCTCACCGTTGGCCAGAAAATCGTCAACGATGAGAACCTTGTCTTCACTGGTCAGATACTTCTTGGTCACGGAAATGACGAAGTCAGTGCCTCTGGTATATGAGTGTAATGAAGCGTGATAAGCATCACCGCTCATGTTCTTTGCCTGGCCCTTCTTGGCAAAAACGACCGGGCAGTTATCAAAAAATTGTGAAGTTACGCAACCGATAGCGATGCCAGAGGCTTCCACTGTCAGTATCTTGTTAACTTCACAATTATTGTATCTTCTTCTGAATTCTTTTCCGACTTCGGTCAGAAAAACTGTGTCGATCTGGTGGTTAAGAAAACTGTCAACCTTGAGAATATCGTCGCTGAGAACTCTGCCTTCAGCCGTGATATACTTCTTTAAAGAGTCCATTTCACCAGTACCTCCTACAGAAAAAATATGCTTCTACTATATATCAATACCCCCGTTTTTTCAAGCAGTTTTCGCCCTTTTTTCATTGAAAGCGCTTTACTTTAGATGGATAATATTAGTAAAGAAATGAGGACTGAATATATGTGTATTTTCTGCGATATCATTGAGGGAAAGATCCCTTCCAAGAAGATTTACGAAGATGAAAAATGCATCGCCATACTGGATATTTCCCAGCTTACGAAAGGCCATACTCTGGTCATTCCGAAGCAGCATTTTTCCGGCATTGACGACTGTGATGAAGAAACACTGCGTCATCTGATCAGTGTTACAAGAAAGCTGGCCGTAAGAATAACGGAAAGGCTGAATGCGCCTGGATTCCACATTCTCAACAACTGCAATCCGGTGGCCAACCAGTCAGTAATGCACATGCATTTCCACATCATACCGCGCTACAGCGAAAACGACTGCGTATCAATGGACTTCACTCCTGATCATGAGGAATACGATCTGGAGGAGATCCGTCAGCAGCTGATATAAAAAGGATTCACTGAGATCCTTTTCTTAACTGTCAGGACGTATCTACATGATCCAGTACCGTTTTCTGACATCTGATGATGTCACTCTGTACAAAAAGACCGTGATGACCTTCCGTCAGCAGGAAGTAAGTGATGAAAAGGCCCTGAAGGTGCTCAATGATCCCGGTGTGATCATCCAGGTCGGTTATCAGGATGAGGATGTCTGCGGTTATACCCTTTCCTACCGCATGCCAAGAATGGATAACGGCAATGACATGCTGATGGTCTATCACTGCTTCGTTGCCCCAGAGTATCAGCGAAGACATGTCGCCACCACCATGATGCAGAACATGCTTGAATATGCCGAAAAGGAAGGCATCCATTACATGATGCTGATCACCCAGACTGACAACGATGCGGCAAATGCCCTGTATGAGAAACTGGGAGGATATCTCCATCCGACAAACAGGAACATCTATTACTGGTACATCACCGGTCAGCCGAAGATCTGATCATTCATTGATTCTGTTGAGCTCAGCGTTTTCCCTCTTCCAGTTGTAATATTCAGCTACCAGGGAAGTATAGCCGAGCTTTTTCATGTCTTCGTAACTGACTCTGTAGTTTCCCTTGTAGTGACGTCCGCTGTAAAGATACCGCAGGTATTCCAGCATCGTCTCATCGATCTGGTGCAGACCGTCAGAAACGGTAATCACCGGGAAGTAGAATCTTGTCCAGGTAAAGCTGTTATCACCCTGAAGGTCATAAAACTTCCGGTCAAAGCTGCGGATCATGACCGCTGCCGTTCTCTCATAGGAAGCCTTTTTCTGCGTTCTCCAGCGGTAAAGACTGCGGGCTTTTCTTCTTATCTTGCCCTTCATCTTCTCAATGGTGGCTTCAGAAAGATCTATCTTTCCTTCGTGGTACCTGAATCCCAGGAATTCCCATCCATCATGAGGCTTTCTAACCTGATACTTGTCCATGTTCAGCGTCAGGCCCATCTTACCGATGTTTTCCTTCAGGATCCGGTCAGCGTCATTCAGTTCTTCAGAAGAATGGCAGAAGATGATGATATCATCGGAATAGCGCAGATAGGGAATGCCCTTTTCCTCAAATGTCCTGTCCAGTTCGCCCAGATAGACATTGGCAAAGAAGCTGGCCAGCGGCACTCCTGCCATTGCCCCTCTTTTTTCTTCAATCAGTTCGCCATTATAGTAGCACCTGT
>ONPK01000139.1 GCA_900319675.1 uncultured Bacillota bacterium | reverse complement strand
TTGGCCTTGACTACCGTGGTTGAACTGATCGTAAGCGGTCCTTCATAAACCGGGTCCCAGGTCGTCGGCATGGAGCCGTCCAGAGTATAGTGGATCGTTCCCGGAGCACTGATGCTCACGGTCAGAGAGTCCACATCATTATAAACACCTGCAGCCAGTGAGAACGCAGGTGTAGTGGTAACAGATCTGTATCCTGATTCATTGTCCCAGCCCGGGCTTGGTGAAGACATGTAGAAGAAGCCGTTGCTGCTTCCCCTGCCGTAGCTGTAGCCGTATGGAATGTCAGCGAAATTCATTGAGTCAACTATTTCGCTTCCCTTATAGAGATATAATGAATCAGCCTGGCCCAGCTTGAAGCCCATGTGCCGATAGGAATTGTTGGACAGGTTCTCATTGCCTGAGCACATTATCAGGTAATACTCACCGCTGGCCAGTTCTACTTCCGGCAGCTGGTACAGATTCTGAGCACCGTCGTTCTTGCCGATGTAGTAATCAGCCAGGTTGATGGTCTCGGATGAATTGTTTCTGAATTCGATCCAGTCATAGTACTGATTGCCGTTCTGCGGCAGGTAGCTGTCATTCTTGTTCATGACTTCATTTATTACCAGACCGTTGTAGGAGCTCATGAACTTCTCCTGGAATTCGGCAATGCCGTCAGGGTCGTTCTGGTAACCCGGTGATACGATGTTGCTTGAATAGTATGTGCCGTCATCATTTCTGACCATGGCCATGCCGTTGGCCAGATTCGTGTAAGGAATGTCCTGGACGATGCGGCCGTTTCTGCTCAGGATGATGTTACCGGTCTTGCTGACGAAGTTGAAGCCGATGTAGCGACTGTCCGTGACCTTACCGGTGTAATAGTAGAATACTTCACCCGGCATCAGCTGCTTTGTATCCAGATGGTAGCGGAACGGCACCTTGATGTCGTCGCTGATGTTGTAGTCTGCCATGTCTATGGCATGGTCGGATACGTTCTTGAATTCAATGAAACCGTCAAAGGTTCCCTGCTCGCTGCGGAAGTTTCCTTCATTGCGTACCAGCAGTTCATTTACGACGATCTCAGGTTCCTCATCACCCATTAATGACTGATGATACTGTTCAAGTCCTTCCAGACTGTTGGAGAAACCCGGAGTACCGTATTCAGATACAAACCACTTGCCGTCAGCGTCACGCATCATGGCATGGTTCTTTTCCATGGCTGTAGTCTCAACTGACCCGGCTCGATGGACTGATTGCTGAAAGCCCACTTGATGGCATCGGTCCTGTCTGAAAGACCGTAGCCGTCCAGCTTGATGGTCCTGGAAGTTCCGTTATAAAGTTCTATGTAGTCGGTGCTTTCGTTTCTGTCATTGACGTAGACACCGCTGTTATTGCTCATGATCTCGGAAATGACCAGTTCATGGATGTTGTTTGTCCCATCATCCGGCAAGTCACCGGAAGGAACGACCTGTCTTTCCGACTTGGCCAGTAAGCTGACGACGAAAAGGAGTACTACGAAGGCACTCACTGTAATGATGAATAGAATGTCAGGTTTCTTCCTGTTAGCTGTCGTCTTCTTCATGATAATTACCAGTAAAATAATAACACATTAAAATATACAAATCCAAATCTTTATTCAGTCCTCAAGGCCGTTACCGGATCTCTTCTGGATGCCATTCCAGACGGTATCAGACCCGCAATGACCGTCAGCACGATGCTGATGATGACCAGAATGATTCCTGTTTTCCATGGCAGATAGGCTGTCAGGGATGGGATGCCGGTTACCTTGCGGACGATGATGTTGACCGGTATGCAAAGCAGTCTTGTCAGTTCTACGCCGAACAGACCGCTGAACAGACCGATGATGAAGGTCTCGGCATTGAACACGTTGGCAACGTTGCCCTTTGAGGCACCTAATGAACGCAGTATGCCAATCTCCTTGGTTCTTTCCAGTACGGAAATGTAGGTTATGATCGCGATCATGATGCTTGATACGATCAGTGATACGGAAACAAACGCGATAAGCACGTAGCTGATGGCATTGATGATCGTTGATACGGATGAAATGAGAATGCCGGTAATGTCGGTATAGACGATGTTGTTGCCGTTTTTCTCTTCCACCTTGTTGTAATCGGCGATCATGTCCTTGAAGGTCTCCTTGGAATCGAAGTCCTTCAGGTAGAAGGCTATCCTGACCGGATTGTCCAGGTCAGCGTAGCCCAGCTTACGCAGGTTGGTATCAACAGAAATGTCATTCTGCTGAGAATTCATGTAGGTCATCATGACTCTGGAGAATTCTTCCTCGTCAAAGTTGAACTGGAAGGCATTCTGCAGGGCATTGACGTCTATGGTTATCATGTTGCTCATGGCACTGGCCAGGTAGCTGGACATGTTGCCCATGGTTGAGCTGATGGACTTCTGAATTATTGACTTCAGTAATCCCGTGGCCAGATCGCTGATGAGCTTCCTGTTTTCCTCATCGTTCATTAAGGCGTTGATCAGTTCTCCGATCTTATCGCCGGAGATCGGCGTACCGTCCTCAATAATGGTCGCGTACTTGTCAATGATCAGCTTGAGCGTCGGTCTGAGGACTTCCTTCATGTAGCCTCTTTCCACACCCAGATCATCTTCCAGCTGAGCGATCTGCTTCTGAGTTGATTCCTTGGCCAGCTGATTATCGATCATCTTATTGACGGTTTCCTCATCCAGGATCGCGAAGTCAGCTGCACCGTGTTCTGCGATGTAGTCTTCGATCATCTCCTGCATGTTGCTTCTGATGAAGGCAGTCAGTTCCTCGCCGACGTTTGCCGTGTCGCTGATCAGAGAATCCATGGCCTGATTCATGAAGTAATTGAGATTGTCATTGATCTCAGAGGCGCTGACGTTGGTCCTGAAGGCCCTTGCCAGCATGTTCTCGTCAATGCTGACCATGTCATCAAAGTTCATCTTTTCCTGCCTGCTGTCGGAATTGACCTCGGTAAAGGTCTTGCCGGTGAAGACGTCAACGGTCCTTCTGGCAAGCTGCTGCTTTACGATCGGTCTCTGGGAGACTTCCCGGATCAGATGCTCGATCAGGTCTTCAGTATAGGCTACTCCCGGGGAAAGAACCGTTGAATTGGTTCCCGGAGCTGGCGAGATGATGCCTGTTATCTTCAGCTCAATGCCGTTATCAACGACATTCTTCAGATATTCCTTATCATCGCTCATGTCCTTCCAGACATTGAACTGGTCATCATACTGATAATAATCCGCCGGAATGACGACCTTGAAGGTAAGCTTCAGAAGGTCATCAAGTGTGATGCTTAACGGTTCATTTCTGATTTCAACCTTTTCCCCGTTCATCATCTTGGTGATGTAATCCTGCAGTTCCCTTGGATCTCTCAAACCTAATGAATAGGTCATGAAATCGGAAATGGTGCTTTCATCGTAGACGACCAGAACGGCTTCATCGTAGCTTTCCGGCCATCTGCCCTTCAGTATTTCATACTGTGATTCCAGGATCTCCCTGTTATCGATCATCCTCTGGAACATGTCTCTGTAGGTATATGAGGCAAAGGATGAATTCATGAAACTGGAAAATACCGTTGAAGGACTTAACTGAATGACGTCCTTGCTGGTATCTGACTTGTAGATTACCGGTGAAACACCGTAGCTGTACTGGATCGCCGTCATAAGCTGATCGATCCTGTCACTGTTACTGACGATGTATTTCTTGAACGCTCTCAGGTTGTTTGAACCGACCTGATTGAACAT
The DNA here is from genome assembly GCA_900319675.1 of uncultured Bacillota bacterium. Classification (GTDB taxonomy): domain Bacteria; phylum Bacillota_I; class Bacilli_A; order Erysipelotrichales; family Erysipelotrichaceae; genus RUG521. The sequence goes on along the minus strand of ONPK01000139.1, from coordinate 1,209 downwards.
GCCGGAAACGATCGGGGTCTCATTGACCTTCCCTTCTTCCCTTGGAGCACTGGCGATCTCACCCATCATGTTCATCATGGATGTCGTCATGTCCACATCGGAATTCTCGATGGTCAGCGGATAGGAAGAAAGTGAATTCTTCTGCACGTCATCTATGTACTTGTTTACGCCATTGCTTAATGACATGATCATGGCAATGCCGATGATGCCGATGGAACCGGCAAATGATACCAGCATGGTTCTGGTAAACTTGGTCATTAAGTTATTCAGGGACAGACCAAACGCCGTCAGTAAGCCCATTCTGGCCTTGCCGAAGTCGTCGCTTCTGTCCGGTACCTCTTCCTTATACGGATCAGTATCTGAGATTATCTCACCGTCTCTGATCCTGACGATCCTGCTGGCATACTGTTCTGCCAGATCAGGATTATGGGTTACCATGATGACCAGCCGGTCACTGGCAACTTCCTTTAACAGTTCCATTATCTGCAATGAACTCTGAGTATCCAAAGCTCCAGTCGGCTCATCAGCCAGTAAGATCTCCGGATTGTTGACCAGGGCTCTGGCAATGGCAACTCTCTGCATCTGGCCGCCTGAAAGCTGGTTTGGCTTCTTGTATATCTGATCGCCCAGGCCGACCTTTTCCAGGGCTGCCTTTGCTCTTTCCGTTCTTTCCTTCTTGCTGATACCGGCAATGGTCAGAGCCAGCTCAACGTTGGAAATGACATTCTGATGCGGGATCAGGTTATATGACTGGAAGACGAAACCGACACTGTGGTTGCGGTATCTGTCCCAGTCCCTGTCCTTGAAATTGACGGTAGATACGCCGTTGATGATCAGATCACCTGAGGTATACTGGTCAAGACCGCCGATGATGTTCAGCATGGTCGTCTTGCCGCCGCCTGAAGGACCGAGAATGGCTACGAACTCATTCTTGCGGAAGGAAACGCTGACATTGTGCAGTGCCCTGACGACATTGTCACCGGTCTGGTAGTTCTTGCAGATGCTTCTTAACTCGATCATTCAGAAACCACCTCTTCCTTCATGCATAAAAGCCTGTCGGTTATTCTTAACAGGTCTTCAATGTCTTCTTCTTCCAGCTTCTTCATGACTGATATCGTCTTCTCCACGGCATGACCATATACTTCAGCCACGTGCTTTCTGCCCTTCTCGGTTATTGACATTACGTAGCTTCTGCGGTCGGAAAGGTCA
>ONPK01000143.1 GCA_900319675.1 uncultured Bacillota bacterium | reverse complement strand
CTGGTGTGACAAAGTGATAGAGAAGTATCACGAACTGGAGAAGGCATTTACGGAAGTACTATAAACATTAAATTAAATAGATAGCGAGGTAACAACATGTTTGTATTCTGGGGTGACGGCTCTGAAGAAATAAAGGAGCTTGTAAGATCAATACTGGTGCGCAGTACGGAGAATTTCAACTGGACGTTCATCTTCATACTGGCTGTGGTGTTCTATGTTTACTGGACAGAGGTCAAGAACAGGGACTATAAGGCAATAGTTGCCGGTTTTTCTCTGTATGGCGTTCACTGGCTGTATGAGATAGGCAATGCGATAATTGCTCATTTCTTTGAGTATCCGCTGTGGTCGGTCAGTAATGCCTCCACGACCTTCATACTGTTAATAGGAGTATGCTGGGAACTGTCAATGATGTTCTCACTGGCTGGCATCATATCGTATAAGATGCTGCCGGAAAATCCTACAGGTAAGCAGAAGTTATATGGAGCCTTAAGCATGGCTGCTCTGTTTGCCCTGTTTGAATCATTTCTGGCCGGTACGTCAAATCATTCCTTCATGTGGGTATACAGGTGGTGGGGAGTACTGCCGGTATTCGTAACGACATACATTCCGTTCTTTTTGGCCTGTAATTATGTTCCTTTCTGGAATAAGAAGGCACAGATGAAGTTTCTGGGCATTGTCTGGGGCGCAGTAGCGATCCTGTTAGTTACCCTGATTCCGTTGGGAATCATTTAGCAGGGGTCTGTAAATGTCATGTGCATGAGATGCGGCTGCCGCATCTTTTTTTGATTTAGGAAATCTTAAGTTCATGTTCAGCAAACATTCACAATGCGGGAGTATTCTTTATCTGTACACAAAGGATAGAATATAAGAAAGAGGGTAGTTTATGAACATGAGAAAGAATATGAAGATCATATTGTCAATACTGCTGCTGGTGTCGGTCATGACCGGCTGTAAGAGCAAACCGGCTGAGAAACCGGCAGAAGATAATGAGGAAGAGGAAGTCATTCAGGAAGAAACCCAGAAGCCTGAATATGACAATTCCCAGCAGTTTACTTCGGTCGTGTTACAGGATGGCGACAGCGTTACCGGTGGTACCTACACGGCAACCGGAACTGATGAAAGCGTCTTTGAAGCCTCAGACAATGTGAAGGCGGAGATAACCGGATCAGTCATCAACAAGGAGTCGGGAGATGCATCAAGTGCTGATGCCTCCAGTTTCCGGGGTGTAAACGCAGCTGTAAGGGCATATGGCAACTCAACCATTACCATGACTACCTGCTTTCCAAGGGAATGATTAAGGAATAGATGAAATGAAGAGGAATAACGCCTGACGTTTTCCTCTTTTTTTCATGCCTGAGAATGATATAATGAGAAAAACACGGGAATGAAGAGGTAACAGCCATGAAATATGGAGAATCAACGTTTGACATCCTGTATCTGCTTTTTGCGGTAATCAGCGGAATCATATTACTGATAAGGGCAAGGGAAAGAAGTGAAAGGTACATGGGTCTTGCGGCCCTGATACTGGGCTGTGGCGATGCCTTTCATCTGGTGCCGCGTGTCCTGAATTACTTCGTTGAGGGTGACTTTACGGCTGCCCTGGGTATCGGCAAGCTGATCACTTCCATAACAATGACCGTATTCTATGTCCTGCTTTACTACTTATGGCAGGAGTATTTCCATGATGATGCCGGCAGTAAGATGACAATGATGATATGGGGCCTTGCGGCAATCCGCTGCGTGCTCTGTCTGTTCCCGCAGAACGGCTGGCTTACCAACAGCAGTGACGTAACCTGGGCCATCATCAGAAACGTACCGTTCGTCATTCTCGGTGCCATCATCTGTTATCTGTATTTTAAGAAAAAACACTGGAATGACATATTCAGACCGATGTGGATATACATTCTGTTGTCATTCCTGTTCTACATTCCGGTTGCGGTTGGAGCGGGAATAGTACCGATGCTGGGCATGCTGATGCTGCCGAAGACGGTATGTTACATCCTGATGATCGTAGCCTTTCTTAAGGCGCAGAATAGAAATCATGAAATGTTGATGTAAAAAATAGTGATTGAAAGAGTCACTCTTTTTTGTGTTTCATATCGCCGTGATCACTGTGGATTTTCTGTCATTTTCTGAAGGCTTAATGAACTAATGTATTAAAATAATGATGTGGGGGTATTCATATGAAATACAGGATCAACAGAAAGACAGGGGACCGCATTTCAGAAATCGGAATCGGTTCATCCTACATGTATGAAGCCGGAATGGACGAAGCAGTCAGGGCATTGCGCCGGGCTTATGAAGGCGGGATCAATTACTTTGATCTGGCTGCCGGCCATGGCGATTCCTTTCCAATCTACGGCAGTGCGCTGCATGATGTAAGAGAAAACATCTTCTATCAGATCCACTTCGGCGCTGACTATACCAGGGGTGACTATGGCTGGTCTCTGGATCTGGATACCGTTAAGGGATCTGTAAGATGGATGCTGGAACAGCTGGGAACCGATTACATCGACTATGGATTCATTCACTGTCAGGATGAGTTCTCTGACTGGGAAACCTATAAGAAAAATGGTATATATGACTACATTCTTGAACTTAAGAAGCAGGGTGTCGTAAGACACATCGGCTTATCATCACATACACCGGCCGTCATCAACAGGATACTGGATGAGGCAGACGTGGACATGCTGATGTTCTCCGTCAATCCGGGCTATGATTACGGCAAGGGTGATTACGCTTATGGAGAGGTTGAGGAAAGAGAAAGAATATTCCGCAGATGTGAGAAGGAAGGCATCGGCATTTCCGTCATGAAGCCGTTTTCCGGCGGACAGTTGCTGGACGAAAAGACATCTCCTTTCGGCAAGGCCCTGACCGTACATCAGTGTCTGAAGTACATTCTGGACAAGCCGGGAGTATTGGTGGCGCTGCCGGGGGCTCACAGCACTGAGGAAGTTGAAGAACTGCTGAAATACTACGATAAGACTGAGGAGGAACTGGATTACTCCGTGATATCATCGTTTGAGCCGATCAGGACCAGCGGCAGATGCGTCTACTGCAACCATTGCAAGCCATGCCCGATGGGCATCGACATCGGTCTGGTCAACAAGTACTATGACCTGGCTGTTGCTGGTGATGAGATGGCAGTTACCCATTACAAGACACTGGAATTAAATGCCTCAGACTGTGTTGGCTGCGGGCACTGCGATTCAAGATGTCCGTTCTCCGTACATCAGAGCGAGAGAATGCAGACGATAAGGGAGTACATGGAGAACAGATGAGGAAAATATTAACAGCGTTACTGTGTCTGATAATGGTCATGAATATGATGGGTTGTACTGAAAGGGAGAAACAGCCTGAACAGGAGACCGTTATCCCTGACAGCGAGCAGGAAACAGGCAGTGACAGTCAGGAGGCAAGTGAAGTGGAAAAGGTTTTATGTTTATACGTTAATGACAGGAAGCTGCCGGTAACCTGGGAAGACAATGATTCGGTAGCTGAAATCAGATGAAATGTCAATGTATGGCGGCTTTGAGCAGGTCGGTGAACTGGGCAGAAACATTACCAGAAATGACAGGCAGATGACGACATCATATGGCGACATCGTCCTGTATTCAGGCAGTAACATCGTCATGTTCTACGGTTCAAATTCCTGGTCCTATACGAAACTGGGACATGTGGAACTGAGTCAGCAGGAAATGACTGATCTATTGGGCAACGGGGATGTTACCGTAGTACTAACAGTTGAATAAGATAATAAACATGATGGCAGGGCATTAGCCCTGCTTTTTTGTTTGTAGATGTTGTTATACAGGTGGTAGTATATTTACAGACAGGAGAGAAGGTAACATGACACTGAGACTCATACAGCTGACAAAGGATCACAGGGAGCAGCTTGGAGAGATGCTTGAGGAATGGAAGAAAGATCAGGAAGAAAACCATACCAACCATTCACCATGGGCGATTTTCAAGAACGACTGGCATGACTTTGACTATTACCTGGAACATCTTGCCGTAAAAGAACCAATGAATGGACTGGTTCCGGAATCAGTGTTCTTTCTATTGGATGATGAAAGAGACAGATTACTTGGTGCGGTAGCCATAAGGCATTATCTCAATGAATACCTGCTGAAGGAGGGCGGTCACATCGGGGATGGGATCAGGCCTTCGGAAAGAGGAAAGGGCTATGCCACGGAAATGATCAGACTGGCATTGGATGAATGCCGTAAGCTGGGCATCGACAGGGTACTGATGGTCTGCGACAGGGATAATCCGGCATCAGCCAGAACGATAATCAATAACGGCGGCGTACTGGAAAATGAACTGACAGATGATGATGGAGAAGTGATCCAGCGTTACTGGATAGACATTGAATGATGATGAAAAGAAAAGAGACCTGCGTCTCTTTTTTACAGTTCAATGCTGGTTCTTGGCATCTGAACCAGGAAGCTTATGTCATTGGCTTCACAATAGTTTGCCATCTTGAAGAATACAACTTCGGTCTTTTCAATCAGGGACGGCATGCCTACGGTTGGCTTGTCCAGTCTGGAGAAGAAGTTATCCCAGTGCAATGGAATGATGAGCTGCGGCCTGACCTTTTCCACGGTTTCGGCGAAGAACTTCCTTTCGGTCTCTTCGTCGGCCTTGGCCAGTCCGGCAACGCCTAAGAACAGTACGTCACAGTCATAGCCGTCAAGCTGATGTTCAATGTAATTGAAGCTTGGACGGATGATGTATTTCTTTCCCTGGGCTTCAACGATGAAGTCATAGGAACCGCCTTCCTTGTAGTCTCTTAGCTTGGCTGTTGGCAGTAACGGTTCATCTATTGTCTGCCCCAGGTCGTTGTTCAGGATGGTTGGCTTTGAATGCAGGGACTTGATGACCTTGATCTTATAGCCTCCTACTTCAAATGAGTCTTCCTCGTGGAATTCAATGAGCTGATCTTCATTCACCTTGCCGCCTCTGCAGACGTTCATGGCACTGGATGAACCGTAGACCAGAGCGCCCGTCTTATTGGCAACATATGGTACGTCCATGACGTGGTCATGGTGAGTATGTGATACGAAGATGGCCTTAAGTCTGTCAATGTGATGCAGTTTCAGCATCCTGTCGGCCAGAACGGTATCCGTCTGTTCACTGCCGCCAATGTATTTGGCAAGTGAAGGCCTGGTAAAATGACAGTCAAAGAGGATCTGATCCCTGCCGTCATCGAATAACAGTGTCGTTGTTCCAAAGAATGTTACTTTCATAAAGTGCTCCTTAATGATTACAGTTAACATTATAACATCTATGAATGCCTGATAAAACATGACAGGGGTTAACGAGTTTTTGCTGATATGTTAAAATGACAGAGAACAGGAATATGAATAATAATGAATGAGATTACACTTAATACAAGCATCGGAACGTTTCTGGGCCCGTACGCCAGGGCAGGACGCTTTGAGTACTGTCAGCTGATCGACAGCTATGAGGGTACTGTGGATGCCAGAAAGATGGGCAATGCCTGTCCGCAATACCGGCAGAGCCATCCTCATCTGGATGTTTCAGAACGCCTTTTCTATTACAGAGAATTCAGGGAAGGCATTGAATTCAGATACGATGAAGACTGCCTGAACCTTAACATCTATACCCCCAGAAAGAGCAGAAACTGCCCGGTCATACTATTTTTCCATGGCGGCGGTTTCAATTCGGGAGCCAACAGCGAGGAACCTTTCAGAGGTTTTGAACTGGCGGGCAGGGGAATAGTAACCGTCTTTGCCAATTACCGGGTAGGAGTACTGGGTTACTTCAGTCATGAGGAAATTCAGAAGAAATATGGCCGTAACGGCAACTTCGGTCTGGACGACCAGCTGCAGGCCATAAGATGGGTCAGAAAGCACATTGCTGAATTCGGCGGGGATCCTGATAACATTACCCTGATGGGGCAGAGCGCCGGGGCAATATCAATTCAGTATCTCTGTCTTAACCATGACAATGAAGGCCTGTTCCAAAGAGCAGTCATGATGTCAGGGGCAGGACAGTTTCCAAAATACGCTCTGCCTAAGAAGGCTGAGGACACCTATGAATACTGGCATGAGATGATGGAAATTGCCGGATGCAGGAGTTTTGAAGAGTTTAAAAACCTGGACATTCTGAAGGTTCATGATGCCTATGAGACGATAAGAAGCCGGCGCAAGGACAGTGTCTACAACATGATGCCGGTAATTGACGGATATCTGCTGAAGGACGGTGTTGATAAACTTATAAAGGATCCACTTAAGATCGGATACATGATCGGGTATACGAACAATGACATGTACGCACCGGTAATGGCCTACATCGGCAATAAGTTCGCTAAACACAATGATGCCTATGTCTACTACTTTGACATAGATCAGCCGGGCGATGATAACGGCGCCTTCCATTCCAGTGACTTAAGATACATGTTCAACCGTCTGGATACTTCCTGGCGTACCTTTACCAACAGGGACAGGGAGATATCCGACATGATGACGGGATATCTGGCTAATTTTGCCCGTAATGGTGACCCCAACAGCAGAGGCTTACCGCAATGGGATAAGATCACCAAAGAGAACAAGGTCATGTGTTTCAGTCATACTGAGATCGGGATGGGAAGACCGTCCTACATCAAACTGACAAGAAACATGTTTACAAAAGGAGATCCGAAGGCATGAAATTCAGACATCTGTTCAGTTTAAGAAAAGCTGATGACAATACCCGCGTCTATGAAAGCGACGGCGTTTTCATGCGCATTGACTTCATTGAGAACATGCTAAGAGTGGCACTGGTCAGAAACATGGATCTGTTGCCGACCTTCAGCATCAACCCTGATAAGAACATGGGTAATGAAGGCAGAAGTAAGCTTTCCCTTGAAGGCTTTGATCTGTGCTCACCTGAAGTACATGAAGATGAAAATACGATCAGATTCAGTCATTGCGGTCTGGATTTCAACATTGAACTGCTTAACTTCCGCATGACTGTCAGAAATGATAAGGGAATACTGTATCAGGACCGCAGTGGCCTGGCCTATAACTTTGACGGGGAATTAGGCGACGGGTCCGTTCACTATACTTCCAGACAGGAAGATCAGTACATCTACGGCCTGGGTGACAAGGCCGGCAACGTTAACAAGAATCACCAGCGCTACATCCTGGATACCGATGATTCCATGGGTTACAGGGCTGAGTACAGTGATCCCTTATACAAGCATCTGCCGTTCTACATCTGTGAAAATGATAAGGGCAGTTACGGGATGTATTACGATACCTACAGTGAAGGTGAGATCGACTTCGGCAGGGAACACGACAATTACTACGAATGGTTCAATTCGGTAAGATATGAAGAGGAGAACATGGTCTTCTACCTGATCTTCGGAAGTGTCAGGGACATCATCAGAAGATTCGTGCACATGACCGGCGGCATCGCAAAAGTGCCTGAATG
>ONPK01000157.1 GCA_900319675.1 uncultured Bacillota bacterium | reverse complement strand
ACAGTGAATCGGTTCATCATGTTCGTTCCGGCACCGACAACGCCTCTTAAACCTGCCGTACCGAATGCCAGATCAAGGAAGAATCTTTCCTTTATCTCCATTACATTATCTTTGATTTCAATGAGTTCCTCGCGAAGCGGGTCCCCTTCCTGCAGATTATCGAGCCATAATTGATACTTTTCCTTATAATTCATGCTAGACATCCTCCTTTTTCTTACTTCTCATCAGCTTGTCATAAGCCTGATGTAATTGTTTTGACTGTATATGGGTATATATCTGTGTGGTGGAAATGTCACTGTGTCCCAGTAATTCCTGTACTGTTCTTAAGTCAGTGTCATTTTCCAGCATGTGAGTGGCAAATGAATGCCTTAAGGTATGCGGAGATACCTTGAAGCTGATTCCTGCCTGCCCTTTCTTTTCCTGAATTATCCGGTATACATACTGACGGTTGAGTCTGTTGCCTCTTTCATTAATGAAGAAGTAATTACTTGTATGGCCGTCGAGCCATCTGGGTCTGCTGTAACGGAAGTACCCTTCCATTCTGTCAGCGGTATCTTCATCAAAGAGAACTACTCTTTCCTTGTTGCCCTTACCGGTTACTCTGATTATTCTGTGCGCTATGTTGATCTGCTTTGTCTGTAGATTGACGAGTTCGCTTACTCTCATGCCGGTAGCGTATATCGTCTGCAGAAGCAGTCTCTGAAATCTTTCATTTTCATCAGCATCATTGAAGCTGTTCAGAAGATCATTTACCTCTTCTTCATTCAGAAAGGTCGGCAGATGATCCTTGTTTATCTTCACAGTAAGATCCGTTGCCGGATTATCAATGTTGAAGTTCAGAAACAGATATTTGTGCAGACCCTTGATGGCTGAGAGATCATGAGCAGCAGTGGTCTTGCTGCTGGAATCCAGCAGTTCCGCAATGAAATACTGAACGGTAAGATTAGTGACGTCATTTATCTCACTTATGCCTTCCTCATCCAGGTAATTCTGATACTTGCGCAGGCTGTTCTTATAAGACTCGATGGTCTGCGGTGATTTCTGTTCTATGACAGAAATGCTGTATATGTAATTATCAATTGCTTCCTTGATCTTCATGCCTTAATTATACATCATTTATGGGACGCAGAGGCCTTTTCAAGCAGCTCTTCAGCAGCTTTCAAAGAAGCATCAGTGAGATTAGAAGATGAAATGACAGCCAGTTCACTGATCCTCTGAGCCTTGTCAAGTCTGGTTACTTCCGTAGTCGTGATGTCTGAATCATCCATCTTGGTGATGTGATAATGCGTGTCGCCATGAGCGGCAACGCTTGCCAGATGAGTGACGGCAAAAACCTGCATCTTCTCTGATATCTGGTGCATCTTGAGTCCGATATTGAATGCTGTATAACCGCTGACACCGGTATCAATTTCATCAAATATAACAAGTTCTGTTCCCTGCAATGAGGCAAACACCGTCTTGAGTCCAAGCATCAGTCTTGACAGCTCACCACCGCTGGCCACTTTTGAAAGTTCTCTGAGCGGCTGGCCTGGATTCATGGAGATAAGGAATGTCACCTTGTCAAATCCCTTTTCAGAATCCTTCCCCTTCTCGAAATCAGTCTTGAAGACTGCTTTTTCAAGGTTGAGATCCTTCAACTCGCTTACAACGCTCTTTTCAAGAGTAATGGCTTTCTTCTTTCTTATGTCGCTGACTTTCTCAGCTGATTTCAGATATCTTTCATATCTGGCATTCATTTCACTCTCAAGTTCATTAAGAACCTCTTCACGGTTCTCAACGCTCTTCAGCTGATTTCTTATGTCCTGAGCTTTCTGCAGTATGGCTTTTACGTCACTGTTGTACTTGCGTTTGATCCTCTGTATTTCAAAGAGTCTACGCATTGGTAATGTTTTCAACATTCTGACTGATTTCACTGAATTCACTCAGTGAACTGCTCATTCTGGTAAACTCATACAGATTACTGAGAATGCCTTCGTCATCAGAGAACAGCTTTCTGATCCTTTCGTGAGCTTCCTGAAGCTTTTCACGTTCGTCAAAGTGCTTGAGAGTAGCTTTAATGTCATCCTCTTCGCCTTCTTTTAATTGGAGTTTTTCGATTTCGTTTAGCTGATAGCGCAGAATGTCCAGCTGAGCCTCATTGTACTCGTTCTCTGAAAGATCTCTGTACTTTTTGGCAGCCTGTCTGTAAGCATCATACTGTTGTTTAAGCTCTTCCAGTTCATTCTGAATGCCTGAAAAGCGGTCAAGCAGATCCAGATGATACCTGTCGTTGAGCAGATACTGGTTATCTCTCTGCGAATGTATGTCAATGTGATCTTCAAGCAGACTTCTTACAAACGATACGCTGGCATTTTTGCCGTTTACCCTTGTAGAACTCTTGCCGTCCGTGCTGATTTCTCTGGTAACGGTCAGACAGTCGCATTTATATCCGTTTTCTCTTAATAGTTCTCTGTTTGTTTCATTGAGATCAAACGTGCCTTCAATAACCGTCTTCTTAGCTCCGTTTCTGATCATGGAGGTATTCAGTCTTTCCCCTATGAGAATGCTCACACAGTCAATGAAAATGCTCTTTCCTGCTCCTGTTTCTCCAGTAAAGACACTGAAGCCATTATCAAAGGAAAGATCTACCTCATCAATGAGTATGTAATCCTTGACATAGAGTTTCTGTAACATTCAGACTCCCCCTTCATTCTTTTGTAAAATACAAGAGATATTCCTGATTGCCGTCCTGACCCTTCACAGGTGAGGCAATTTTATTCACATAATGTAATTTCATGGATTCTGCAAATCTGATTGCTTCCTCCATGCTGGAATTTACGGCTTCCAGATCCGTTACTATGCCCTTGTTATTAATATGTTCTCTTCCCACTTTCTCCGTCGGAATAGGACTCGCGCATCAGGCAGAACCTGCCAAAATCATCTGCAGCGAATGCAATATCAATTTGGAATTCTATTCTTTCCGGAAGATCTTCCTTACGAAGATATCTGGCATTTACGCCTTCCTTTGCTATGACTCTCGGGTCATTTCTGAGCTTTTTAGCCAGCTGATCATGGCCAACATCATATGCATATACTCTTTCAGCCTCATTTTTCAGGCAGCAGTCCGTAAAGCCGCCTGTAGAAGCGCCAATATCAAGAATAGCCTTATTTTCAAGGGATATTCCGAATGTCCTTAGAGCAGCTTCCAACTTATATCCGCCACGGGAAACATACTCGATTTCTTCTTTTTCTATTTCTACCAGGTCAGTTTCCCTGACTTCATATCCTGCCTTTGTTATGACGCGGTTATTGACTCTTACCTTTCCGTCCTTTATGGCATTTGTTGCCTGAGAACGGGTTGGATAAAAACCCTTGTCAGTAAGCCATATCGACAGTTTTACCTTTTCAGACATCTGTCAATTTCCTCAAACAGTGAGTTAATGTCGATCTTTTCCTGTCTCTTGAGATCTACGGAACTGGTGCTGCTGTCAAAGTCATTGTTCAGAGCAAAGTTCCTGACATTAACCTTTCTTCCTCTGGCGTAATAGTAGTTTATGATTTCCTGACCGAGTCCGCCGGTAATGATGTCTGTTGCGTAGACGAATACCGGTACGTTTACATCAGCGATCCTGTCAAGCAGATCAAGATCCATCGGCTTGATTATTCTGGCATTAACTACTGCCAGATCCATGTCATTACTGATGCATTTTGATACGATCCTGTCATGGTAATGCCCGTATGTTATTACTACTCCTGAGCACTTTTCCAGATCACCGCTTACAGACCATTTCTGACTAAGATCTGCATTGCCTATCTTCTCATCCTTTCTGACCAGTATCAGCGGATATCTGATCGCCATTGGCCTGTCAGATACCATTGACTGTCTGATCAGCCCGTACATCTCGCTGGCATTTGCCGGCTGAGCTATTGTCAGGTTGGAGATCGTTGAAAGCAGGCTGACATCGTATACGCCGAAGTCATTGCTCTTTTCACCAATCAGTCCGGCATCATTTATCAGAATGGTCACCGGCAGATTATTACGGCAGATGATGTCGTTGATCTGGTCATAACATCTCTGTACGGCTACTGACGGTAACAGAACAAACGTTCTGTGTCCCTTGTTTGCCAGTCCTGACGCGAAGGTAACAGCAGAATTGTAGCTGTAGCCGAAATCAACGTATCTGTCAGCGAATATATCTTCTGAACTGTCATATACCGATGACTGCGGGAAATCCGTATTGACGAAATAGGTATTATCATCTTCTTTCAATAATTCAGATATCCACTGCAGTACCATTTCATTGGTATAGACGAAATTGTTATCAAGTTTATTCTTTACGGTCTGTCTGTCTGAAACGACATGTACCACGATAGGTCCCGTCTTGCTCTGGGCCATGCGGAACGCCTTTACCAAATCAGTCATGTTATTACCGTTAATCGGTCCGATGTAGTCAAGGGAAAACTCCTTGAAAAGTGAATCCGCTACGACCATCTGCTTGAAACTGTCCCTGACTCCTCTCAATGTCTTCAGCGTCTGCAAGCCTATTACATTGGTACTGAGCGAGTTTTTGACTGACTTCTTCATTTCAACATATGGCTTTGAATAGCGCATCTTCGTGATTACGGCATTGAGATTGCCATGTGTTTTCTTCTCATGATCGCTGTCACTGACGATTATGATCATCCTCTTCTGACTTTCGCCAATCGATTTCAGGGCCTCAAGAGACATGTTGGTAAAGACTGATTTTTCTTCCAGCAATACGATAACGTTGTAATTGTCTCTGGTATCATCTCTTACCGTCGCACTTGCATATCCGGCCGTCAGAGCTGTTGACGGGTGCATGGATTTCCACTTTGGCTCAAAGCTGCCGTTCAGGATCTTCTGGATGTCATACATGTACTCCATGTCAAATATGTAGTCATCCTTTTCACAGTCAAAGACGTAGTTCATGGCTACGTTGATGTCGACCATGTTCAAAAGAGAAGAACCGTTGCTGAACTTCTTTTCTTTCAATACTTTCTTAATGTCCTGTGATACTTTTGAAAGTTCACTTATCTTAAGCTGCTTTAGAGTAAAATGTCTGTCCATCGATCATTTCCTTCTGTTTTTCATTTCCGTGATGATCCTGGTTATGTTTCTGAATTCACATTCAGGATAACCGTTAAGAAGTCCAAGGGCTTCATCATACAGTCTTTCATATTCCCTTACCGCTTCCCCTTCACCAAGAAGCGTATAGTATGTATTCTTATTGTTCACATCATCTGATGTTGACTTTCCCATTTCCTCAGGATTGCTGGTATAGTCCAACACGTCATCCTGGATCTGGAAGGCAATGCCGATGTCATGACCAATCTTATCAAACATGTCCAGACATTCTTCCCTTCCGGCAATTACGCAGCCGCATAATAACGGTAGAGTTATCAGTTCGCCTGTTTTGTAATAATCTGTTTCCTTCAGCTGTTCGATCGTAACGTCATTACTGTTTGTATATTTCATGTCCAGCATCTGGCCGTTGATCATGCCTCTGTAACCTGCCTTGTCAGCCAATAGCTTTTCCAGCCTGACGATCTTTTCCGGTTCGATGTCTGCTTCTGCCGTTATTTCAAAGGCCTTCGTCAGCAAGGCATCACCTGCCAGAATGGCAGTTGCTTCATCAAATTTCTTATGACTGGTAAGTCTGCCCCTGCGGTAATCGTCGTTATCCATTGCCGGAAGGTCATCGTGTATCAGTGAATAGGTATGGACCATCTCAATGGCACAAGATGCATTAAGTCCCTTTTCCTGATCCACACCGAAGTCTTCGAGAAGATCCAGCAGTAAAAGCGGTCTGAATCTCTTGCCGTCAGCCAACAGAGAATAGTTCATTGCTTTGCTGACAAGAGCATCATCCCCAATGCATCCGGCAAGATATTCTTCAAATTCAGTCTTATTCATCCGTCTTCTCCAGATTGCCGGAAAGATCATTCAGCCTGTCTGAAAACAACTGTAGTTTCTTGTTGCAGAATTCAGCAAGCTTAAGACCCTCTTCATAAAGTTTCAGCCCCTCATCAAGAGTACATTCATTCTTT
>ONPK01000144.1 GCA_900319675.1 uncultured Bacillota bacterium | reverse complement strand
GGTACTTACCATTATGTATTCCACTTCATTTCTGACCGTCTCTTCCATATGGTCAAACAGCTTTCTTCCTATTCCCTGACTGCGTAATTCAGGTCTGACGTACAGTTCATCAACTTCAAAGCATGGCGTACCGTCAGGCATTACTGAAGAAGACCTTTCAGCCTTATCCACATAGCCAAACAGATAACCGACAACATTCCCGTCCCTTTCAGCCAGGAATATTCTCTTGCCCTCAATGTCACTTCTTTCATTTTTCCGGTATCCCGTACAGCTGTTTTCCTGTTCCCAGGCTTCAGACATTTCTATCAGTTCCCTCAGAACTTCCTCAGTCAGTTCGGTTTCCCTTACCGTTATTTCACTCATGGTTATCACCTCATCACTTTATGTCGATCCAGATGCCGATATCCCGCATCAGGGAGTCAGGTATGCTCTTATAAAAGCGCTGGGCTTCCTCATTGGCAGCCGTCAGAGCGATCAGTGTCGTTATTCCCCTGTCTTTTAACTGCCTTCTTAATTCTTCAAGCAGCTTCTGTGCCACTCCATGATGGCGGCAGCTTTTCACAACGCAGATCCAGTCAAGGTATGCCTTGGTTGAGCCGTCAAAGTGACTGCTGATCATTGAGGAATCTATCCTGCCGATGACCCTGCCGTCAGCATAGGCCAGTAAGGAAATGGAATCGGCAAAGGAACTGTCCGCAAAGCTGGCAGCTACGCTCTTCTTATAATCTTCATTGATCTCCCAGCCCCAGAAATCCTCTTCCTTACGCAGATCACTTTCAAACTGCAGGACGTCATCAATTTTTTCGGCTGTATAAGGTCTTATCTCAATGTTCATGCCTGATACCTCACACTAATATAATTCTAGCACTGCTGATTACTTATCCAAAGAAAAACCGTTTCCACAGGGGAAACGGTCGTCATCATATCCTGATTACCACTCTCGTGCCGTCCTTTGCCTCAACCTCAACCAGGTTGAAGTGGCCGTTGTTTCTGACATATTTCTCAAGAACGTCAACGCTTTCCGCGATCATGCCGCTGTACATCATGATGTCCTGTTTCTGATCATCATCGGTGTACTTCAGGGCGATACGCCATATCCAGCGCGACCTTAATACGCCGATCGGGAAGATGAGCTTAATGGGAAAACGCAGTTCAGGCGTTGTTACCAGTATCTTCATATCGATTCAACCAGAATTCTTACATGATCCCCATCTGCACTGTCCACTGATACCAGTTCCCCGATCACACCCTGTTCGACCAGGGCAAAGATCTGATTGAAGTCAATGTTCTCCAGAGCCTTGTTCCCTGAGAAAACCTTTACTGAATCGTTATTGACAAAGATCTTAACGGCGGCCATCGGCAGATTGATCCTTACCCTGTCGCCATCTACGCTGTCAACGATGATCCTGAAGACCAGCTGATTGATGTCCTTGCGCTGCTCAGTAGGCAGATATACCGGTTCGATCTTATTCTTTCCCAGTAATTCATCCGTTGAGATGTTGAATATGTCTGCCAGCTTCAGCAAGGTATCGATATCAGGTGATGTCAGGTCATTTTCCCACTTGCTGACGGCCTGAGCTGAAATGTTCAGTCTGTCGGCGATGTCATTCTGAGTTAGATTGTGTTCTCTTCTTAATTCTGCAAGTCTTGCTCCAAAGCTTTCCACGTTATTACCTCCTGCTTACACTGTCATTTTCCGTTTTTCCCGCCTCAAAATAAAGCGTCCGGACGTTGAGTTGCTAACCTGTTCGTTGTTTTTTCACTAACCAGTTTGTTTAGTTGGCTTAATTATACCATTTTCAGCAGATAAATCAGTTAATCATATCTGTAGATTTGAAAGTAAAACCGATATAAAATAGGACTAATAGAAATAAATGATAATCAAATGGGAGGTGTCCATGAACAGAGAATATTTGGATAAAATTTACAAGTTTATTGATGATAACCGCGACAACATCGTCGAAGACCTCATCAGAGTATGCCGCATTGAAAGCGTCACGCAGAATGATTCCGACATCAAGCCGTTCGGCCAGTCCTGCCGGAACGTACTGGACTACATGCTGATGGAAGGCATCGAACAGGGTTTCAAGACAGCCAACCACGAATACTATGTCGGCAGCATCTCCTACGACATCGGAGCAGAAAAGAGGATCGGCATCCTGGCTCACCTGGACGTCGTACCGGCAGGTGAAGACTGGACAATCACCGAACCTTATAACCCGATCGTAAAGGACGGAATGCTCTTCGGCAGAGGAACCGGTGATGACAAGTCAGGCTCAGTTGCCGGACTGTACATCATGCAGGCCTTCAGGGAACTTAACATCCCGATCAGAAACAACATTGAAGTATTATTAGGTACCAACGAGGAAACAGGCATGAAGGACATGGCCTACTACACAGCCAACTACAAGGCTCCTGACTTCACCTTCGTACCTGATGCAGGATTCCCTGGCGCAGCCGGTGAATTCGGCAGATTAAGATATGTGCTGACCTCAAGAAAGAAACTGTCTGACGACTTCGTCAACATGTATGCAGGCAGTGCCTTCAACATCATTCCTAACAAGGCTACCGTCGTACTGAAGAAGGATACGGCAATTGACTATAAGAGCTTCCCTGAGGACTTCACCGTAAGAGAAACCGAGGAAGGAATTGAAATAGTTGCCCCTGGTGTCACGACTCACGCAGCCGGACCGGAAAGAGGCGTCAATGCCATTCACGTGCTGACCAATGCCTTAATGAAGGTTGAAGGCATAAAGGAAGAAGACCGCAAGATCATCGAATTCATCGACAACGTCAATAATGACTACTATGGATCATTCTTAGGCATCGACAATCAGGATGAGGTATCAGGCCAGACCGTTTCATCAGGAACCGTCCTGAAGTTCAACGGCGGCAACATCTCCCTGCTGAATGACTGCCGTTACTGCGTAACCGACAACGGCGACCGTCTGGAAAAGAACGTTACCGAAAAAGCTGACGAATGGGACTATGACACCTTCGTTGAGGAAAAGACCTACGGCTATGCCCTGGATGTCAACGGTCCGATCATTCAGACCATCAACAAGGTATACCAGGAATTCTCAGGTCATACTGACCGTCAGATCCTGATCGGCAAGGGCGGCACCTATGCCGGTACACTGCCGAATGCCTTCGCAACCGGTTGCATCTACCGTGAAAACTGGGGCGAAACACCTGACTTCCTGCCGGCCGGACACGGTGGGGCTCACCAGCCAGATGAATTCATCGTCATCGATGACTACATCAAGGGCATCAAGCTGTTGGCAACGATGATCCTGGCCGTAGACGAAATACTCTAAAGACGACAAAGCCTCCGATTCGGAGGTTTTTTCTTTATCTCATCAGCGTACAGATCCAGGCCATCACAAGCGATGCTGGTATGTACGCCAGTGTTTCCGTCAGCTGCTGCCGGTAATTGTATCCGAAGCTGTCATAGCCTTCGCTTCCTGCGGTTTCCGGATAGTAATGCTGAAAGAAGTTTGACCTGGTAAGCAGGAACCAGTCGAAGAATACGATGTCAAAGGCCTTCATCAGCAGTAACATGATCAGATACCTCATGAACAGCCGGCAGTAACTGAA
>ONPK01000145.1 GCA_900319675.1 uncultured Bacillota bacterium | reverse complement strand
GAAAAGACCGCTGTCAAATTCAGCTTCGGCATTTTCAAATATGACTCTCTTACTGTCGCCATCCTTATATGAATAATTAAGGTTTTTTATTTCAAGTAATGCCATTTAGACACCTCCGTTTATCTTGTCTCTCATGTTGCCATGTAAGATACTCAGCAGTGATATGAAGACAGTAATGAATACTATTACTAACAAACCTGTTACACACAGTACGCCGGAAAGAGTTAATTCACTGCCCCTTATGCTTAATAGTTCCAACTGAGTAATCGGTATTTCAGCACCATTGTTGGAGAGCTGAGCCAGTTCCGCCTGAACACTGGCACTGCTTCTTACCAGCTGAGAAAACAGTAACTGTGAAAGGCCGTATGCCATAGCATAACCAACTACTGAGGCTATAAGTCCTACGGCACAGTAGTAGCCGGCATACCGCTTTATGATGCCCTTCCTGTTCTGGCCTAATGAATAGTAGATATTTATCTCTCTTATCTTCTTGTTCAGAATGAATGTCATCATTACGGCCATCAATACTACGGAAGTAACCGTTCCTACCGCAAAGATGATGAAGTAGAAGTTACTGGTCTTATCTACTGATCGCATGGTGACATCGTAGTCATTCTGCTTGACCTTGAGTTCACTTGGATTTTCCTGACCAACACCCATACTACCGGAGTTTCTCTCTGCTCCAGTAATTGTAAACACCTTGGCAGAATTAGTTGAAATCATCTTGTAGAAATCATAATTACAGTCATAGTAATAATCAAAGCTTTCCAGCTTGTACCAGATGTTGTTGATGAATACGGCATTATAATCCAATAATTCCTGATCGAGTATGGCCTCTTCCATAATGCCTTCAGGAATTAAGATACAGTGGTTGTTCAGGAAGGCATCCTGCTTGCCGAAGGTCATGTCAAAGGCAGTTTTATACTTATATATTCCTATCACTTCAGCTTCCGTGCCATAATACTGATACAAAGACGCTGATTCGGTATAATATACCGGGTCTCCGGTAATGCTGATGGCAAGTTTATCTCCAATTCTTATCTTTTCACCGTCAACCGTAATGGATTCATCTACTACGATCTTATGAGCATTATTTTCTATTTCATCATCCGTAAAGAATCTGCCTTCAATCAGTTCGATTTCCTCATTGCTCTGAAAATTTTTACTGGTTACGCCTAGCATTCTGTGCAGTTCGATTTCCTCATTGCTCTGAAAATTTTTACTGGTTACGCCTAGCATTCTGTGCATAGGATCCTTATCAGTTAGTTCCTCGTCGACTTTACTCAGAACTGTCTGATCAGTGCCCAAACTGTAGCCGTAATCAACTATTCCCTTATGCCTGCTGAATTCCACAATGTCTCTGTAGAATGAACAGAAGGCATCCGGACCTCTGACATCTGACAGTAATCTCCTCCTTGTCGAAAGCTCTCCGGAGTACTTACAGTCAAAAATGTGACCGCCATCAGCCTCCAGCTTGATGTCGATGTTCTTCATCAGGCTTCTTTCGATCTGCTGGGAATTGACCATGATGCATGACAGACCGATGGAAACTGACACTGCGAGCATTATTACCCAGATCAGCAGTGTCTCCTTCTTACTGGCTCTGTATTCAGTTTTGATCTTTTCAATGAATCCGAACTTCATGTTACTCACCTGCCAGTAATTCCTTTGGAGAATACTTTCTGATCTGATTATTTACGATTATGACATTCATGACTATCAGCACCACAATGTATGCCGCATAGATGACATAGTCAAGTGATGACAGTACGAGATCAATGTTCATGGCCGCAGCCTTGACCTGGTGACCTCCATATACCAGGATGTCATTGGCAGTACTGTTGCTTAAAAGATAGTTTACGATCATGCCTGAAAGGATCCTGCTCAGAACGAACGCAAGAACAGTAGCCACGGCATAAAGCATGACCTCTTCGATGATTATCTGTTTAACTATTGTCTTTCTTTCCTCACCGAAAGACATCAGTAAACCTATTTCCTTCTTACGGTAGTACACGTCAAGTACTATTAAGGCAATGCAGAACAATAAGCACATGACAAAGCTCACTGATGAAATGCCCTTGATGTTCTCGGAAATGGCAATACAGCTGCTTAAGGCATCAGCGATGATGTTGGTATTGGCATAGTAATCGTAGCCATGGCTGTTATCCTTGATGACATTGATCAGTTCCTTCATCTGTGCCAAGCCCTTGGTTTCAAAGTAGGCAACACCCGGTGCAGTATTGAAGTTAAAGCCTTCATAGCCATGTTCAGCCATCTTGTCCATCATCTTCTCGTAGAGAGCCAATGGGAAGTAAATGTCCCTGTAGTGAATGAAATCCAGCACCGGTCTGTTTAATCCAACGACCGTAAGTTCAAATGTTTCAACGACTGGTCCGTCATCCGTATGGCAGATGATGCTGCAGTTTACCTTATCGCCCGGATGTACGTAATGAGCGGTGATCTCACCGTTTTCATCGGCTACGTACATGGTACGGCTGTTGATGACACAGACATAGTCACCGTTCTTAAGTTCTTCATCAGTAAAGGACCGGCCTTCAAAGATGTGGACGTATCCTTCTCTCAAGTCATGGAAGTCTGATTCATTTACGACGATCGGTCTCAGGATCTTCTGATACTTCATTTCCGATTCAACGAATTCCTGCATGCGTTCATTAGGAATCGTTTCCTGCAATGACCTCAG
The DNA here is from genome assembly GCA_900319675.1 of uncultured Bacillota bacterium. Classification (GTDB taxonomy): domain Bacteria; phylum Bacillota_I; class Bacilli_A; order Erysipelotrichales; family Erysipelotrichaceae; genus RUG521. The sequence goes on along the minus strand of ONPK01000145.1, from coordinate 1,204 downwards.
ATTGGCAGCGACATCATCATAGGATCCATAGAGTCTGTGGGTAATGTCGTACTTGTAGTCGGAGATCAGTTTCCCATCCCTGACGCCTATATGAGTTATGGCTGGGGCATTGAATGTGCACTCGTTATAAATGTACAGAGATTCATCTATGCTTCTTATGTAGTCAAAATACTCTCTGGTCTTCTCATAATTGGTTTTCGGATCATAATCTATGCCGCTCCATAAGGCTTCATCATTTATGTCACTGATCACTGAAACATACAGATGCAGATTCTCGGTTATGTATCTTTCAAATACCTCGCCGATGTGATTTACCAGCAGTGAACTTAAGACCACGGCAAAGAAAGATGTTATCAGTAACATCTTTATCAGATTTCTTATTACGTTATTCTTAAGGTCAAGGATTATTCTGTTTTTCATGCTAAAAACATTATAACATCTTTATGTAACATGCGATAATTAAAGCATCAGGAGATTAATGAATGTGATGATAAAATCGATCATATTTGACGCCAACGGTGTTATCCAGGGAATCAACCGGAATGAAGTCATCTTTGGGGCTAACCGCCTCAGACTGCATCAGGTCCGCTATTTCATCATGGCGATAACTTCCGAGGCACACAGGATAGCCAACAAGGGAATATATAAGACAAAGGAGGAAACCATCCAGGCACTGGCCAGAGAATTCCCGGGAAAGGAAAGACAGTTAAGAGAAGTCTATTCCGGTAACTGGGAAAGCTTCTTCAGACTGTATCCGAAGGTCAGAAAGCTTCTTGAGGAACTGTTGAGGAACTGAGCAGTGATTACGACCTTTATCTGCTTTCCAACATGAGTTTTCCCGAGAAGGAACACTTCGTCAGTGAACCTGTCTATCCTCTGTTTACGGGAACACTGTTCTCCTGTGATGCCGGATTACTGAAACCGGATCCGGCGATCTATCAGCTGTTACTGGACAGACATGGCCTCAAACCGGAAGAAACACTGTTCTTTGATGATTCTGACCGCAACGTTGAAACAGCCAGGGCGCTGGGTATCCATGCGGTCAGGGTCAGAGCTTTTGCTCCTGACGTCAGAAAGATGAGAGAAGAAATTAAAAAGGCCCGATTGAACTAGTCAAGTAAAAGTAGACAGTTCATAAAAAAGGCCTAGAACCCCATTTCAGATTTGAACTGAAGTGGGGTTTTATAGTTAAGCGAATATGCTG
>ONPK01000151.1 GCA_900319675.1 uncultured Bacillota bacterium | reverse complement strand
AGCTTCCGGATGCAGTAACCCGGATATTCACTTGTGAATGGCGGCTTGAACAGCGCCTTGATCGTTGGATGACAGTTATGGATCAGTATCGTTCCCAGTCTTCTACCGTCACCGTAGAATGACAGTGTTTCGGCGTAAAGATGATTGGCAACGTGCTTCAGATCAGCTTCTCTGCTCTTGCCGACCTTGTCAAAGTAACGGTAGTTGTAGGAATATGAAACATCCTTGTATTCCTGTAATGGAATGTCTGCGATGTTATCGGTAATGCGTTTAAGAAGGAATTCCAAGGTTCTCGGAGCGTTCATGGTTGTCACTACTGCCGTGGTAACCTACCTGGTAAAGGATGCCAGAGCTGCTGAAATATATGATGATGCCGTAGTTCTTTATTCATATGAGGAGAAGGGCAAGGCCGTCCGAATCCCGCTGGAGAGAATAGTTGAATGGAACAACAATGACCGTGAAGACAACAAGCTTAACTTCCGCCTTGATAACAATCAGGTATTCTCGGTAGTCTGCTGCGAAACTTCAAAGGCTGATAACTACCTCAATCAGGTCCTTCCTGATAACAATACCTGGGATCTGAGAAGGGACATGATCAGAGAAAAGAGTCGCAACGCTGACGCTAACTTCAAAAAGAAGGTCAAGGGACTGTTTAACGGTAAGAAATAGATGATGCAAGCTGTCGCAAGACAGTTTTTTATATGATTTTTATAAAAAAATAATAAAAAGGTACCTTAACATATTGACAGGCACCTTATTATATGTATAATGTAGTCAGGTACCTTATTTATTTAAGACATTCGAAAGGAGCGATGAAATTATGAATGAAAGAAATGAATATCTGCACGAGAGTTTCAGAAGGGTGGGTGCATTATTCAGACGCCAGCGCGGCGAAAGAAATGCTCCTAATACTCAGAACAGAGCCTTATCTGTTCTGGCCATGAATGACGGGATCTCCCAGAAACAGTTATCATACATTCTGGGCATCAGACCTCAGTCAAGTGGAGAGATAGTGATGAAGATGGAAAAGAACGGCTGGATCGAAAGAAAGAGCGATGCTGAAGACAGCAGGATCAACAGACTGTATCTGACCGATGAGGGCAGAAAGCAGGCCAAGCTTGTTGATGACAGCGAGAACAGGGAAGATGTTCTGGACTGCCTGTCAGCGGAGGAAAAGGAACAGCTTTCCTACCTGCTGGACAAGATCGTTAAGAACAATCCTGAGGGCGATTCAAGAGATGACATGCATTTCAGAATGCCGTCAAGATTCAGAAGGCCTCACATGGAAGCCAGAAGAATGCCTTTTGAAAGAGAGGATTCTGAAAGGTGCGAAAGAGGTCACATCCGCCGCAGGGAAAGAACCATCTAGGTAAAAAAGAAGGCAGCGATAATTCGCTGCCTTTACCATTTGTTATGAACCTTTTCCGCAAAGCCTACGGCATCTTCGATCTGAATGATCGTACCGTCGTCAAGTACGCATTCGCCGCTGAAGCGTCCGAAAACCTGGTGCTGATCTGACAGGATGACACCGGCATTGGTGCAGGCTGCCCGGTCAATTATCGGAGTGAAATCCAGAGTCACACGATAGTCATTTGAAGTGAATGTCCATGGTGACATGAAGTCATCCTTGCCGTCCTTCTGCGGAATGTGGAAGGTTACCTGGTCCAGCTTGTGAGCCTTGCCGTCAAAGAACAGCATGTTCTCGCTGGCTGCCGATGTATCACCGAAACCATAGCCGAGATTGAAACCGAACGGGATGCCGTTTACTCTGGTTGAAAGTGAGGACCAGTACCAGGTATTCTCATATGTCCAGATACCTCTGCCCCAGTCCAGAGTACCAAAGCTGTCCTGCTCATTGAAGTAATATTCCTGTTCTCCAATGGTCACCTTGCCTGAGGCCTTCATGCAGTTGATCTTCTGGTTATAGTAGTAATGGCCTGGCTTGTCAAACGGGGTAACGATTACCATTGACTCTTCGGGAATGTCGGTAAGACGCACTTCAAAGATGATCGTCTCCTTGCCCCTGAAATTGTTCATGAAGCCTTCCAGACGTCTTTCATTTCCGTCATTGCGGAAGGTGATGTTATAGTTTGCTGACCCGCTTCTGAGGTCTCCTCTTTCCGAAGTCGTCGGCAGGTTCTTTTTGCCAAGGGTCATGACCTGCATCGGTGACTTGGTAATTTCCCACTTGTTGTCAAAGTCAAGGAAGGATACTGAATCAAGTCCCATGTAGCCATTGTCGTCAATGGTCAGACACAGGCCGTAATGATTATTGCCGACATAGTAATAGTCCCACTGCTTGGTTTTGAACCGCTCTTTGAAAGTCACCGGTGACTTGCATACAGGCAAGAGTTTTCTGGCAAAACCTGCACAGGTAAGATTGCCATTTCCATCAAGAAGAGGTATAGCTTCCGTTATTTCTTTTTGCATGATTTTTATCTCCAATTACATGAATATTATAGCATGAATAGGCGAATTCTTGATATTTTCGTAATAATTAGATGCTTTTCAGAAAATGTGCATCAGATTTCACAAAGTTTTCATAATTATATAGTATAAATAAAGCAGGTCAAAAAATTAAGGACCCATTTCCCCCTTCTTAATATAATTTTCATAAGTAAAAGAGTCTCAGGACTCTTTTATTTTTTGTATAATATGAGTAGATATGAGGTAACAGAAATGAAGAGAAGACCTGTAGTAATTGACTGTGATCCGGGTGTTGACGATACATTGGCCATCGTTCTTGCGAACTCCCGCAGGGAGCTGGACATCAGAGCCATTAATCCCGTTGCCGGAAACGTACCATACAGCAGCACCAGTGAAAATACCCTGAGACTGGTAAACAGACTTGGTATTGACTGCCGGGTGGGCAGGGGGGCAGAGAGACCGCTGGTACTTGAACCTTTTACTGCCGGCAAGATCCATGGGCTGGATGGCCTGGGAGGTTACATTCTGGAGAAGGGCGACAATGACTTTGACGAGAAATACGCCTGGGATGTTCTCTATGAGGAAGCTGTCAGGGCAGAAGGGGAACTTGAGCTTATAATATTGGGACCTTCTACCAACGTTGCCATAGCCCTGAAGGCTCATCCTGATCTGGAAAAACTGATCAGAAGGGTAACAATGATGGCAGGTACGCTTACCCAGGGCAACACCAATCCATATGCTGAATTCAATGTGAGAGTAGATCCGCATGCTACGCAGATCATTCTGGAAAGCGGCATTAAGGAAAAGTACATGTGCGGTCTGGACGGCAATCTCAGCTGTGCCTTTACCACGGAGGAGACCTTTGATCTGTTCAGAATGGAATCTTC
>ONPK01000153.1 GCA_900319675.1 uncultured Bacillota bacterium | reverse complement strand
CAGCATATTCGCTTAACTATAAAACCCCACTTCAGTTCAAATCTGAAATGGGGTTCTAGGCCTTTTTTATGAACTGTCTACTTTTACTTGACTAGTTCATTGCGGGCTTTTTTGATTTCTAATGATTAAGGACGAAGATGATGATCCTTGGTCCACTTGCTGAAGTTGAAGTAAATCGAAGCGACTATGCCAGCGACTACGAAGCCAATTGAACTGCCTACATAGATGTGATAAACGCTTGTTGAAATACTGAATGCGATTGTTATATATATGTAACGGACAACGACCTGTGAGAATATGGCAATGATCATCGGCAGCTTCACGTTACCGGCACCGCGGCATACACCGTTATAAATGTGAGACCACCCGATGAATACGGTACTGTAGACTGTAAACCTGACCATCTCAACGCCGTATTTTACGATTTCCGGGTCTTTGTTGAACATCTGAACAAGAGGCTTTGCAAATATGAATATCAGCGTAGAAAGCGTTATTGAAATGATGTTTGACAGCCTCAGACAGTATCTGGTACCCTCCTGCACTCTGTCATATTTTCTGGCGCCGTAGTTCTGGCCAATGAAGCTGGTAGATACGGTCGTAAGCGCATGCAGAGGACTTTGGGCATAGCTTGTTACTCTCTGGGCTACTCCTACTCCTGCAATGATTTCATTACTGAAAAGGTTCGTATATGCCTGTACGGTGACATTTGCAAGGCCGATAAGGGTGTTCTGTATGCCTGCCGGAACTCCCAGACGGAATATTTCCTTTGTAAGATTCCAGTCTATCTTCATGTGCATTATGTCAAGATTCAGTGTCTCGTTTTTGGCGAGCAGCCTGTAACAGAGAATGTCAACGACAAACTGTGAGATTATGGTTGCCAGTGCCGTACCGACGACATCAAGATGGAATCTTCTTACGAAGATGACTCCGAGAATCATGTTCAGTATACTTGAAGCAATGAGATAATACAGAGGATGACGGGAATCACCGATGGATCTTAATACATAGAATCCCATGTTATACATGAAAACGGCAATGTTGCCGATCAGATATACTCTGAGATAGTCATAGGCAATTGGATAGAGAGTATCATTGATGTTGATCATCTTCATCATTAAACCAATACATGCTTCAGACATGAGTGTCAGAATGATACCGCCATAGATGGAGATAACCAGAGATGTTTCAACGGCAGTCTTCAGCTTATCTTTGTCCTTGGCACCGTATGCATGTGACGTAACAATGCCTGCCCCTAAGCCAATGCCGCCAAAGAAATAATTGAACAGCATTGTTATGGTAGTACAGGCACTTACGGCACTTAAAGCCGTTTTTGAAACATAGTTGCCTACGATCAGCTGGTTTGTCAGCGAATAGAACTGCTGGAAAAGGCTCGATAAAAGAACAGGCCAGATGAACCTGAAAATCTGTATTCCGACTTTGCCTTCAGTAAGATCAAGATTCTTGTCGTCTGCCATGTCCTGATATCCTCCCCTGTCATTGTATCATTTTTTGAAACTTATTTGTGACAGATTTAACTAGATATTTCCGCCTATATTGTCCGTATATAAATAACCTTTGTGAAAGAAAACAGCCGAAGCTGTTTTCTTTGTTTTATTAACTTTCAGAATAATTGCTGTCAATTACAACGTTGTATGTGAATTCAGGGAAATCCTTCTTAAGTTCATCAATGATATTATTCTTAATCATGTCTGTTTCCTTGACACCGTAGTCAAATATCATGTCGAATGATACATTCTTATTTTCCTCATCAATGTAGAAGCCATGCATCTGCAGGATCTCAGGATTGGCTGAGATCAGTTCGTTCAGACGAGCATTCATCTTTCTGCTTAATTCCGTACTGCTGTTTGAAGCATATATGCCAACTGTCAGAATGATGTTGTACTTCTTGAAGATAAGCGTTGAAATTTCATGAGTCAGCCTGTGAATGTCACGTGCCGTCATCTCATCATCTACGGCAATGTGAACCGATCCAATCAGCTGTTCTGGTCCGTATCTATGAAGAATCAGGTCAAATGTGCCGTTAACCTGCGGGAATGTATTTATTGTTTCCTTGATTTCAGATGTAAGCTCATCATCAACTCTGACACCGATGATGCTGCTGAGACTTTCCATCAGGATCTCAAAGCCAGACTTGATGATCAGACATGAGATTATAATTCCTATGTACCCTTCCAGTCTCAGATTAAATGCTAGATAAATCAGTGCAGCTGCCAGAGTAGAGAAAGTGATTATTGCGTCAAATGATGCATCCATACCTGAAGCTATCAGTGCATCTGAATACAGTTCTTCGCCTTTCTTTCTGACATACTTTCCTAAAAGGAACTTTGCAAGTATACCTGTTGATACTACGATCAATGTAACAGCCGTATAGTTTACTTCAACAGGATTAACGATTTTCTGCCACGATTCACTCAGAGATGCAACACCGGCCATGATGACCAGTATGGCGATGATGATGGAACTGATGTATTCAATTCTGCCGTGACCGAATGGATGTTCTCTGTCAGGCTTACGCGATGCCAGCTTTGTTCCTATGATCGTAATGACAGAACTTAGTGCATCACTTAGATTGTTGATAGCGTCCATGATGATGGCAATTGATCCGCTGAGATAGCCAACGAATGCCTTGAATCCCACAAGTATCAGGTTAACTCCTATTCCAACCAGACTTGTTCTGACTATTGCCTTATTTCTATCCATTTAATTCGCCTCTGTTTCGTACCTGATAATTATAGCACCTTATCGAGAATATAATAATAAAGATCCTCAAGACTTCCCTTTAGACAGGGTTCATAACTTACACCAGCCCTGTTTTCTACATAATCCGTAACAAGATAAGTAGTAAATCCAAGCTTGCTGGCAACCATGTCTTCGCCGACATCGTTACCGATCATCATAGTCTCAGAAGGATCAATGTCAAAATCTTTGATCAGTTGCTGATAATACAGCAGTGATGGCTTGCAGGAAGTACTGGTTTCATAGGTTGTTACCGTAACGAAATCATAAGGCTGTAACCCTGCCCACCTGATGCGGTTATAGGTTGCACTTCTCGGGAACAAGGGACTGGTAGCCAGAATTATTTGATATCCCCTGTCTTTCAGCAATTCTATGATCTTTTTTGCTAATGGATCGGGCTTTGTGGAAACGATTGCCTCATTGAATTCATTCTCGTAGAATTCATTGATGGCCTCGACCATTTTCTCATCAGGTTCTCCCATCAGCTTTTTATATCCCTTCCAGAATACATGTTCATTCGTATCAGTTCC
>ONPK01000161.1 GCA_900319675.1 uncultured Bacillota bacterium | reverse complement strand
ATCATCGGAACGGACATGAATACCGGCATTACACGGTGGATCCGTCTCCCCGGCGGCCTGACGTTCCAGCCGTCGGAGCTGGCAAAATTCGCCGTCGTGATCCTGTTTGCCTACCTGATCGACCAGAATTTCGACAAGATGCAGAAATTCACCACCGGCACGCTTCCCTATGTGATTCTGGTCGGTATCATTGTCGGACTGCTGATGCTGCAGCCGCATCTGTCCTGCAGTCTGCTGATCCTGACCAACCGCCAGTACAATGACGTGATCAGAGAAAACAATCTGAACAAGATAAAGGCCAGGATGCACAACAAGTGCTATCTCAACCTGATGGATAAAGGCATAAAACTGCCGCAGCTGACAGTAATTGACGATTTCTGCGGTGAGGACAAGTACTACCGTTACATCCGCTACGAAAAGGACATCGTCAGAAACATCACCTTTGAGACCAAGGCAGAAAACAAGTACGCAGCCGTAGCCTGCGGCGCCATCATTTCCCGTTATGCCTTCCTTGAAAGCATGAAGGCCATGAGCGAGAAGTACGGAATGACCTTCCCCAAGGGTGCCGGCAGTAAGGTCAATGAATTCGGCAGGAAATTCATCGAGAAATACGGTCAGGGTGAACTGATCAACGTAGCCAAGCTTAACTTTAAAAATACAGCTGAGATCATCTGATCAGCTGTATTTTTTCATAATGCGTATTTTTCTATTTCTGCAATCTGCCTCAGCAGACCGTCTCTGTCCTCATGGTCTTCAGGCAGTTTTTCTACGACTCTGGCCAGTTTGTCTCTCTTAGCGCGGTAGCATTCCCTGAACACTTCAGACTTCTCTTCCAATAATGCCGGTCCGAAGGTGATCTCCTCTTCAGAAAGATACTGCCTGCCCTTTCTGACGACTATGATCTCATAGTACTTGTAGTCCTTCAGGATCCTTTCCTTAATGATCCTGTAGCCCTGTTCATTGAGCCATCTTCTCATCTTGTCACTGTCCGTATTGACCTGAATGATGATCTTCCGGCATCCGGCAAACTTATCAGCTGAATCTGTCATTATGTGCTGAACGGTGTGATATCCCATTCCCGCCATGACGATGACGTCCGTAACTTCGTCAATTTCCCTTAGCCCATCAGACAGCACCATGTCAACATTCTCAATGCCCATGGCATCAAGGTTCTTTCTGCCCTGGCTTAAGGGACCGGGCTTGCTGTCGGCGCAGATCAGATGAGCGGTATTGCCCTTCTGTCTCAGATAGACCGCCAGAAAACCATGGTCACATCCTACGTCTGTGACGCTTTCTTCATTATCTATGAGATCGCCAATTGTTCTTAATCTCTTACTTATCATTCATGTTCTCCAGAAATACGGCCAGATTTTCACTTTTCTTCAGTTTCTGTAAGTTGGCCATCAGCTTCTGCCTTACCCCTTCCTTGGTAAGATGGAAATGATCGGCTATCTGCTGTAAGGTATGCGGTTTGTGGTCAGCCAGACCGTATCTCATTCTGATTATCTCAGCATCTCTTTCATCTATTTCCTGCAGTTTTTCCTCGATGATCTCATTGAGCAGCCTGATGTCCAGTTCATCCTGGAAGCCGTTTTCATCAGGAATGATGTCATACATGCTGGTATCTCCATCATCGCCTAAAGGCTTGTCCATTGAGATGGCGTCAAAGCTGTACTTTAATAGCTCATTAACCTCTTCTTCACTCATGCCCATCTCTTCAGCCAGCTCGCCGGCAGTCGGGTCCTTTTCATATTTCTGTTCCAGAGCCTTCTGAACTCTCTTCAGTCTGTTAAGCTTCTCACCCAGATTAGCCGGCAGATAGATGACGTGGTTCTGGGTTATGGCCCTGGATATGGTCCTTCTGATCCAGTACTGGGCATAACCGGCAAACCGTACTCCCCTGTCCGGGTCGTAATTGCTGACAGCCTTCAATAAGCCCATGTTTCCTTCCTGAATGAGATCATTGAGAGTCAGCTGAGAGCCCTGATAGCTGCGGGCACTGGCCACGACCAGCCGGAGATTGGACTTGATCATGGTCTCCCTGGCAACTTTATCCCCCTGCCTTACCCTGACGGCCAGATCATGTTCCTGTTCCTTTGTAAGTAATGGATATCTGGCAATGTCGGCAAAATAGGCATTGGCAACATTATCACTGTCACTGATGTCATCCTCATTGACTTCAATGGCCAGATCATTCTGGTTTATCCACATGATGAAATCACTGATCTGTTGATCAGTCAGCTTATAGGTATCAATGGTCAGATCGATGTCCGTACCTTCAATGGAACCCTTCGATTTTCTTAACAGTAACAGTGCCTGCTGGGCTGCCTCGTATTTGTTCATGAGTCAATTATCCGAAAAAAAAGCACTTTTGTGAAGTGCTTCTTATTTAAACTTTGTGATGTCGATGACGTTATCCGTCTTCTCGGCTTCACCGATGTTCATTCTGCTGGAGTTGTTTGACATGTTCAGCAGGTTCATCAGGATGCTGGTCATGTCCAGACCCTGTGAAGTATTGTTGCTGGTGGTCGTTGTCGTGTTGTTGGCAGCTGTAGTGCCCTGGCTGATGTATCTCTGCTTCAGGGTATCAATTGCCTTGTCCTGCTTGAATGAACCGACGAAGTTGCTGAAGGCCTGTACGGCTTCCTGTGAATGTGACTCATCAGTCATTAATCCGAAGATGAGCTTGCTGCCCCAGCTGATGTAAACACCCTGGTTGGCAGTTGCCTGCTGCTGTCCGCCGCCGATCAGTGATGAGAGAATGCCCATCATGTTGTTGCTGGTATTCTGGGTTACAGGTGTCAGGTGGAACTCAAATCCGCCAACATCTGCACCAACCATCATGATGTTGTTTCTGCGGTTGCTGACATACTTGTACTGAACCA
>ONPK01000162.1 GCA_900319675.1 uncultured Bacillota bacterium | reverse complement strand
TGGCATGCTTGATGACGATAAGAGTGATCTTTCTGCCTTTGTACTGTCACCGTTTCTGACCATGGATGGCATGAATGAAAAGGGACTGGCCATCAGTATTCTTGCCTTAAGCGTTAAAAGTGACTATAAGGAAATAGACTTTAATGAATATGAAAAGATCATGGATCCAAATAAGAGAAACATGTTCCTGGAAAAAAGCGGAGAACTGCCGGATCCATACTGGATCTATGCTACTAACGGCTCAGTGGTTGTAAATAAGGCTGACCGTAAGGCCTGGGTAGCTTCTCAGCCGCTTATCAAGACAGATAATCCTTCAAAACCAACTATTCTGCATCCTGTTCTCATGAGAATGATGCTGGATAACTGTGGAAGTGTCGATGAAGCCTTAGCCATGGCTTCAGGCTTTAACGTCATAGGAGCGATGCCGGGAGCTGACTATCATGTCATGGTAGCCGATACCAGCGGTAAGAGCAGATTAATCGAATGGATCGATAATAAGATGGTGACTACTGACATCAATCATGCCACCAATCACTATGTCGCAAAGGAAGACCCGTTCTATAAGGTCGCCTGCGGCAGAGATGAATGTCTGAAAGCCGGTGTTTACCGGGGCAGAAACGGCATGAGAGAAGATTATGCTGAAAGACTGTTAGGTCTGGTCGTTCAGGATCCTGAAAACGGCATGGATCAGGGGAAGACCCAGTACAGCTGCATTTATAACCTTAACAAAAAGACCCTAAAGATCTTCTCCTTCGGTGACATGAGCAAATCATGGGAATATGAACTTAAATAACCGGAAACAGGGGTAGCTTATGATATATGTGATCATTGCGCTGATCGTTCTTCTGGCATTCATGGTTTTCAATGCCGTGAAAATGAAACCGGAAGACACAGGCAGATATGAAAAGAAAACAGAATATGATTTTGACAGGGAACTTGCCCTGAAGAGATTTCAGAACATGTTGAGAAAGAAGACCATCTGGCCCAGAGATGCAGAGCCGGATTATGGAGAATTCCGGTCTTTCCTACCGATGCTTAAGAAGGACTATCCGGAAGTCTTCAAGGCTCTGGAAGTCAACATAATAAATGACTATGGCATCCTGTTAAAGTGGAAGGGCAGTTCTGATAAGAAACCGGTGGTATTGATGGCACACTATGATGTCGTTGCGGTTGATGAAGCCGGCTGGGATCATGAGCCCTTTGGCGCCGAAGTAGTTGACGGGTCCATTTATGCCCGTGGTACTTCTGATACCAAATGCATCATTGCGGGCTTACTGGAAGCAGTTGATTACCAATTAGCTCACGGTTATGTACCGGAAAGAGACATTTATTTCTCCTTTACCAATAATGAGGAAACCGGAGGTCCAACGACACCGGCTATTGTCAGATGGTTTGAAGAGAATAACATAGTACCTTGGTTTGTCCTTGATGAAGGCGGAGCCATCATCAATGATGCGCCTCTAGGTGTCAAGGATGAATTTGCGATGATCGGTGTTTCGGAGAAGGGTGTCGTCAACATTACCCTTAAGGCAAAGGGGCTTGGAGGACACTCCTCAACTCCTTCAACAAAGACCGATTCAACTCAGAAGCTCATCAGGGCTATAAATAAGCTTAATGCCAATCCATTCCGGAAGCACCTGCATCCGGTAACTGAAAAGCTGTTGGGAATCTATGGCTCTCATTCCAGTTTCCTTTACCGTTTCATTTTCGGTAACATGTGGCTGTTCAGGCCGATAGTAATGAAGGTACTTGAAAGCAATAAGGAAACCGCAGCCATGATTTCCACGACTGCGGCATTGACCCAGCTGAAGGGAGCACCGGCTGTTAATATCATACCTCCGGTTGCTGAAGCAGGTTACAGTGTCAGAATCGCTCCTGGCGATACGATAGACAGCTGTCTTGCTCACTTCCGTCAGGTGATCAATGATCCTGATGTGGAATTAAGCCATGAGGGAGGCGTTGAGGCATCTCCGGTATCACCGATCGATAACAGTGCATATAAGCTTATTGAAAAGGTTGTCTATGAGAGCTATTCGGAAGTATACTGCTGCCCATACATTCAGAATGGGGCAACTGATTCCCGCAATTTCCATAGAATATATCCAAATGTCTACCGCTTTGCCATGTTCAGAATGAGCGGTGCAGAAAGACAGGCGATTCATGGGAACAATGAGAGCATCAGAGTATCTTCCTACTATGAAGGCATATCAGCATACATTAACCTCTTAACGGAACTTAATAACGCAGAGGAATAGAAAGGGTACATTTATGATAGATTACAAGGATTATGTAGTATTAAATGGACTTAAGCAGAGGATCCATATCAGGGGAACATCTCAGGATAATCCGATCCTGCTGTTTCTGCATGGCGGTCCCGGTGTAACCAACCGTCACTTTGTCATCGGCAGTAATTCTGATCTGTGCGATGCCTTTACCATCGTTGCCTGGGATCAGAGGGGAACCTGCGGCAGCTATGAAGGCTGTAGGAAAGAGACTCTTACCGTTTCCAACATGGTTGAGGATGCCAGTGAACTGGTCAATTATCTCTGTAACAAATACAACAAGGATAAGCTGTTCATCATCGGCGGCAGCTGGGGCAGCTGTCTGGGTACTCTGTTGGCAAAAAGACATCCTGAACACATTGCCGGATACATCGGCTTTGGTCAGATGGTTGACGGACCTTTAAATGAGGAACTGTCCTATAAGTTCGCTCGTGAGGAAGCCCTGAAACATGATGATAAGAAGTCAGTCAGTATTCTTGATGAACTTGGCATGCC
>ONPK01000164.1 GCA_900319675.1 uncultured Bacillota bacterium | reverse complement strand
TCCTTCTTATTTATATTATTAACTTCGCATAATAATAGTTATGTGATTATGTATAAATGGAAAAACATTATTCTTTTATGTTTCATTCATGGTAATAATAGATATAAGCATACTCAGAATAAAAGCCCCGTTTCAAATTTAACTGAAATGGGGCTTTTATTTATTGTTTCTGATTAACTCACTATAACCATCTGTCCAGGAAGTCTTCCAGGTTGTTTAGTGCATGATCTTCAATTCTCTTTCTGGTGAACTTCAGTTCTTCATTAGCTTTCTTGACATTATCTATGCTTGTTGCTATGTCAGCGTAGAACATGAAGAAGCTGTCCAGCATGTCGTAGTCCATTTCAAGGAATCTGGGCTTCTTATACTCATAGCCTTCTACTACTTCTCTGTATCTGGCAACCGCTCTGTCAACGCTCTCTTCCCATGAGGAATATAGTTCGTTCATGGCGTGTTCACCGATATTATGCAGATAATCAAGCTGGTCTCCTCTTTCCAGAAGTACTCTGGCCATGGCATCAGCGTTCTCGTTGATCAGGATAGCGTTACGGTCATCAGTTACATCTTCGGCTGCGCAGCTGTCCTTAATGAGTACACTTCCCAAGCCACTGGCTGCGGCTTCTCTTACTACAATGCCATTGGTATCGAATGTAGAAGGGAACAGGAACAGGTCACAGCTTGAGAATATGCTCTTGAGCTTTTCTCTGTCTCTGACGGCCCCTGTGAATATACACTTGTCATAGATCTTCAGATCTTTGGCATACTGCATGATCTCTTCTATTTCACCGTTTGCTCCTACGAACATCATCTTGAAGTCACGTCCGTGATCATCAAGTATCTTCAGAGCGTCAAGTATGATCTTTATTCCCTTGTACCACATCATTCTGCCGACAAACAGATAGGTAGGTACATCTTTTTTAAGACCGTATTCTTCTCTGATGGCATTGATCGTTTCTTCAGATGACTTGCCCTTGGTGAAGTCAACGCCGTTAGGCATTACGATGTAATCACCCTTATAGCCCAGGCTCTTCAGGTTTTCTCCCGCTCCTCTGGAAACTACCCATACCTCATCAACGGTCGAGATGTTTTCAACCAGGGCATTAATGGCAACGTCCTGAACGAACTTGCCGTTGATGGCGTTTCTGATGTCGATGTCAAACTTGGTGTGATATGTAAGTATGATCGGCTTCTTGAGCTGATGACGCAGTATTCTGGCCAGGAATGTCGAAGCAATCGGACAGTGACTGTGCAGCAGGTCAATGTTCAGATCATAGTATTTTGTAAGATAGGTCAGATCCAGCGGCATGCCGGTTCTGTAACCAACGAACTTGGATGTATCAAGACTTGGATAACGCATTACCTCAAAGAGGTAGTTATCCTTTACATCAGGATAATACGGGGTTGCGACATAGGCGTTACCGTATTTTCTCTGAATGATGTTTGCATAGTTAACAACGGTGTTCGCTACACCGTCTATGTTAGGCGGAAATGAATCATTCAACAGACAAACGTTTAAGTAATCTTTCATTTTCATACCCCCGGTACTTATTAGAATTATAAATGAATAATTTATTATGTAAAGTGTGCAGATGTTAAGAATTAATGAACATATCATTAAAAAAAAAGAAGTGACTGTATCAACTATAGGTGTACAATAATGAACGGAGGGTATGAAGAAATGAAGAAAATTATTAGTTTAATGCTTGCGTTACTGACAGTCTGTGTACTGTTTACCGGTTGCGGTGCCAAGAAAGATCCTGATGCATTCACTATCAAAATCAAGGTAGATGGTAAGGGATCATTTGAGTTCACTACTGATGGAAGTGAGCCTAAGATCGATCCAAGCCGTCTGACTACTGAGGCTGATGCTCAGGTAGGCAGAGGAACCAAGGTGAACATTGTTGCTCAGCCTGAAGCTCCATGGATTTTCGTCAAGTGGAACAAGGATGGCGTATACTTCTCTGAAGATCCAAAGATCAGCGTCAACGTAACTGAAGACGTTGAATTCGAAGCAATCTTTGGTGAACCTGTAGAAGGCACGCCTGCTGGAAACTAACAGCGTTATACAGAACAATAAGAAAAAGCCCCTGAGACTTAACTCGGGGGCTTATTTCATCTTATCAAGTAATCCCTTGACGAATTCAGGATCAAACTTGGTAACCTTTCGGTCATAGGTCATTAATCCGTTGACTTCATCTTCCACGTCAGATACCTGCGTATAGATGATGGCGGCCAGACCTTTTTCATACTCAGGAAGTATTTCGTTTTCATGCAGGTTTCTGAAGGCTTCCTGCAGGTCTTCCTTGTTTTCAAATAGCTTGTATCCGTAACCGGCATCGTTGTAGCTGTGTTCATGGATGAGCCAGCTGTATCCGCCATATTCAGTCAGTGCTGATGGTCTTTCATCCTGCTTGAACTTTATCTTGCTGAAGTAGATGTGCTGGCTGTTGAGATCGCCTATGCCCTGATCATGCCAGCCGCTGGCGTGGTCTATGATCCTGGTATCATCCATGCTTCTGATCATTTCGCAGGCTTTGGCAGAATCAAACTGACCCCAGCCTTCATTGAACGGTACCCATAGTAACAGGGAAGGTACGTTGTACAGGAGATCAACGGTTTCCCTGAGTTCTCTGTAGTAATCGTTTCTTGATTCCTCGGATTCCCTGGCAAACTTCTTATACTCACTGTCCTTAAGCTTTACATTTATGAACGGCAGTCCGGCAATGGTCAGGAAAAGACGGGACATCTACT
>ONPK01000165.1 GCA_900319675.1 uncultured Bacillota bacterium | reverse complement strand
TTCTTGCCCTCATATCTCTCAACGTGATCAAGAGCATCTATCTGTATTTCAAGATCAGGCCGCAGTATATAGTCACAACAGGCGTTCATACGGCTGTGCCGATGTGCCTGATAGGACATCTGTTTGGCAGCAAGGTAATCTACGTTGATTCCTTTGCCAACATACATTCAAAGAGCTTAACAGGTAAGATACTTTATAAGTATACTGACCTGTTTGTAGTGCAGTGGGAAAGCATGCTGGAATTATATCCAAAGGCAGTTAACGGAGGATGGATCTACTGATGATATTCGTTACGGTTGGAACACAGGACAAGCAGTTCTTAAGGCTACTTCAGGCAGTTGATAAGGCCATTGAAGATGGTTTTATTAATGAAGAAGTAATAGTACAGGTAGGTTGTAATGATTATGAATCTAAGAACATGAAGATTATGAAGATGCTCTCTCAGCAGGAGTTTGAGAAGTACATAAATGAGTGTTCATTGCTTATTACCCATGGCGGTGTAGGCTCAATCATGACGGGTCTGAAATATGGCAAGAAGGTCATCGCGGCTGCCAGACTGGCCAAGTACCATGAGGCAGAAAGAGACCACCAGGAAGAGATCATTAAGAAGTTTGAAAATGACGGTAACATCCTGGGAGCATTGGATCTGAGCAAACTTGGTGAAGTAATACAGAAGTCAAAGGACTTTGAACCAAAACCGTATGTCAGCAATACGGCTAACATGGTTAAGTTGATAGAAGATTTCATAGAGAATAACTGATATGACAAAAGTAAGCGTAATAATACCGGTATACAATGCCGAACCATATCTCAGAAAGTGTCTGGACAGTGTTCTGGAGCAAAGCCTTAAGGACATTGAAGTCATTGCGGTCAATGACGGCAGCAAGGATAACAGCCTGGCC
The DNA here is from genome assembly GCA_900319675.1 of uncultured Bacillota bacterium. Classification (GTDB taxonomy): domain Bacteria; phylum Bacillota_I; class Bacilli_A; order Erysipelotrichales; family Erysipelotrichaceae; genus RUG521. The sequence goes on along the minus strand of ONPK01000165.1, from coordinate 1,840 downwards.
ATTCTCAGAGAATATGAAGAAAAGCATGAAAATCTGATCGTCATTGACAATGTAGTCAATAAGGGCATAGGTTACTCCCGAAACATCTGCCTTGATAAGGCTAGCGGTGAATACATAACCTATGTTGACAGTGATGACTACATTGATCACGAAATGCTGGAAAAGTTCTATGACTTTGCCAAAGCAGACGACCTTGATTTCATAACGGGAAACATGTACCTTGATAAGCCTGAAGGCCTGATAGAGACAAAGTACAGGAGTTTTGAAACTGGAACTCTGGAAGAAAAGCCTGAAATACTGACCATGGTCTCCTTTGGACCATGTGACAAGATGTTCAGAACAAGAATAATCAAGGAACATGACATAAGGTTTGAAGAGCAGCTTAAGTATGAAGACCTGCCGTTTGTTGCCAAGGCGATGAAATACAGTAAGTGCGGATTTTTGCCTGGCTGTTATTACTACTATGTCATTCATGACAGCAGTCAGACCACAACCTTGACTAGGAAGAACTTTGACATTTTCAAGATTCTCAAGATAGTAAATGACTATTATGAATTCAAACCATATGCTGAGTTGGAGGGAATCAATGTCATGAATGTCGTGTGGCAGACATTCCTTCTGAGAGATACGAAGGATACGACACTCAGAAATGAATTCATTTCCAAAGGGTTTGACTTCCTGGACATGAACTTCCCGAATTGGCGCAAGAACAAGTATTTCAGACGTGATGAAAAGGGAATTGCCCGTTTTATCAGGAGTCATAAACTTGTATCGATGATATACTATAGTATGTGGAATAAAGCGAATAAATAAGGATGAGAGGTAGTAAATCATGAGCATTTTCGTTACAGGCTGTACAGGATACATTGGCAGCCATACATGTGTGGAATTAATGAACGCCGGCTATGATGTTGTCGGATTGGATAACTTCAGTAACTCCAAGCCTGAGGTTCTTGATGCCATTAAGGAACTGACAGGTAAGAAAGTCAGATTCTATGAAGGCAACATGCTGGACAGGGAACTGTTGGAGAAGATCTTTGATGAAAACAGGGACATCAGCATAGTCGTAGACTTTGCGGCATTCAAAGCCGTAGGTGACAGCGTTGCCAAACCTGTTGAATACTACATCAACAACGTTTCAAGTGTCCTGACACTCTTAAGCGTCATGAAGGAAAAGAATGTAAAGTCACTTGTGTTCAGTTCAAGTGCAACCGTATATGGTGATCCTGACACTGTTCCTATCACTGAAGAAAGCAGGATTGGTGGAACGACTAATCCTTATGGAACAAGTAAGCTGTTCGTTGAAATGATCCTGCAGGATCTCTGCAAGGCAGATAAGGACTTCAAGGTCTGTGTATTCAGATACTTCAATCCTATCGGAGCTCATCAGAGTGGGCTGTTAGGCGAAGAACCTAACGGCATACCAGCCAATCTGGTTCCATACATTGCCAAGGTAGCTACAGGTGAACTTGATCATCTGAATGTCTTTGGAAATGACTACGATACACCTGATGGAACTGGTGTAAGAGACTACATCCACATCGTCGATCTGGCAAAGGCTCATGTAAACGGTGTTAAGAAACTTGAAAAGTCAGAAGGTGGCTTACAGGTTTACAACCTGGGAACAGGTACAGGATACAGCGTGCTGGACATTGTTCACGCCTATGAAAAGGCCAATGGAATCAAGATTCCTTACCAGATCTGCCCAAGAAGACCTGGTGACATAGCTGAGTGCTATGCAGATCCAACTAAGGCTAGGGAAGTACTCGGCTGGACAGCTACATTGAATCTGGAGGACATGTGCAGAGATTCATATAACTTTGCATTCAAGAAGAAGTAG
>ONPK01000166.1 GCA_900319675.1 uncultured Bacillota bacterium | reverse complement strand
TTTGTCAATAAAATAGAACATGTCTTTCAACATGTTCTAGATAAGTTCAAAGTGTTTGAGGGCGTTGTAGATGCCGTCATCGTCAACTGAAGTTGTAACGTATTCAGCAGCTGCCTTGAGAGCATCCTTGCCGTTGCCCATTGATACACCGACACCGGCAAACTTGATCATCGCAATGTCGTTTTCACCATCACCGAAGGCCATTACCTGGGAACGCTTCAGTCCCTCCTTCTCAAGGAACTTCATGATTCCGGCTGCCTTGCCGCCGGTCTTGGCAATGATGTCAATGCCAGTATCGTTCCAGCTGGTAATGCTGCACTGGTCAAGCAGATCCTCAAGTTTCTTTCTGACTTCGCTGTTTACGAAGGCCAGACACTGATAGATCTTCTCACCCTTGTATTCACCGATGTCAGGAATGGTACCGTGGGTGGCGGCCTGCGTCTGGATTACGACATCGTCAACATAGTTGATGTAGCGCTTATGCTCACCGATCAGTACGAACGGCAGTCTTCCTGCCTGGAAGATTGAGACAAGGATCTCCACCTCACCCGGATCGATCTCATTGCCGGCAAACATCTCCTGATTCTCATCAAAGCAGATGTTGCCGTTAAGCGTCAGATAACCGTCAAAGCCAATGTCCATAACCGGCAGCTTGCTCATCTCCGTCAGGTCTCTGCCGGTGGCGATGACGCACTTGATGCCGTTGGCCTGAGCCGCATGGATGGCGTCAATGGCGCTCTGAGGAACCTTGCCTGTGGTATGTGACAGCAGCGTTCCATCGATGTCAAAGAAGATGACTCTGATGTCAGAAGCGTCTACTCCTGCCTGAACGATGTCCAGCATGTCGGTGAATCCCGTCATGTCCAGTACTTCCATTATGGTTTCATTAACGCCGGTAAGGGTCAATGTACCGTGATTTCCCAGAGTCTTCTTGGTAGAGAGGATGACTCGTAAACCGGTAGATGAGATGTATTCCGTATCAGTCAGATCAAGAACTATGTTCTGAGATCTTCCGCATGCCTCTTCCATGGCCTCGGAAAAATCTCCGGCTGTCTGAGTATCAATTCTTCCCTTTGGAGCAACGGAACATATGCCGTCTTCAAGTTCAAGGATCTCAATATCCATAACACACTTCCTTCCCCATTATTTCTAACATACTTTCCAATAGTAATTCTACCATACTAATGTCCCAAAGAAAAAGGGAAGTCGATCAACTTCCCCTGCTTTCTACAGAATAGTTACGTTCTTTTCGTAATCAAACGTGTGCTGATCCTTGGTGGTGTCCGGATAGCCCACGGCAATGGCTACCTGATAGCCATATCCTTCGGGGAATCCCAGCTTTTCAGCGTATTCAGCCTTCCTTTCACCATTGAGAACCTTCTTCATGCAGCCGAGAATTACACTGCCCAGGCCCATTGCGGCGGCAGCCAGATGAATGTTTTCCACGGCAATGCCGGCATCTACGGCACTCCAGCCAATTGCTTCATCACCGGAAATGTAGATGGTGACCGGGGCATTGTAGTAGAAGTTGCCTGTTGCATCCGGATTGAGATCATGCTGGATCTCTGCCTGTACCGGATCATCCCTGCCTACGACGGTAAAGTGAAGTTCCTGCCTGTTGGCAGCGGTCGGTGCCTTAAGTCCGGCTTCCACCAGTTCTCTGACGACCTCACTCGGCAGTGGTTCTGCCGTGTACTTGCGGATGGAACTGCGGGTATTGATTACTTCCATGCAATCTTTCATATTATCTGTCCTCTTTTCTCTGACATAATTATAAATCAGTTGATTCTGTACTTACTTTACATTGACCGTGATCATCTTTTCTTCGGAACCTTGATCCCGGAAGAAATGATGGCATTCTGCGGGCATACCAGTACACACAGATGACAGCCTACGCACTTCTTAGGATCAAGCACCGGTCTGTCCTCAACGATGGAAATGGCCTGGTGACCGCCATCCATGCAGGATATGTAGCACCGCTGACAGCCTACGCACTTATCACGCAGGAACTTCGGATAAATGATATAGGAGCGGTCAAGGCTGTCCGTCGGAATGATCTTATCCGTCGTGATCTTCTCCATGTCGGTGATGTGGGGGATGTTATTCTTCTTCAGACACAGAGCAACCCCATCCTTAATGTCATCAATGATCCGGTAACCGTACTGCATTACCGCCGTGGTCACCTGTACGGTATCAGCACCCAGCACGATGAATTCCAAAGCATCTCTCCAGGTCTCAATGCCGCCCATGGCGCTGATGTGCTTATCCTGCAGATTTCTGTCCTTTGCCAGTTCGGTTATGAATCTCAGGGCAATCGGCTTTACGGCCTTGCCTGAATAGCCTCCTATTGAGGCATATATTACCTCCTCATCCCTGTCGATCGAAACTTCAATGAGGCTCTTGATGGTGTTGATGGCCGCCACCCCATCTGCTCCTCCCCTGATGGCCGCATCAGCACTCTCGGTGATGTCGGTGACATTGGGGGTCAGCTTGGCGATGAACGGCAGACGGGAATGCTGCTTCACGATGCGGCAGTAATGCTCAACCAGTTCAGGTATCTGGCCTACGTCACTGCCGGTCTTTCCTTCCGTCATGTTCGGGCAGGAGAAATTTAGTTCGAGGGCATCGGCACCGCTGTCATTCAGCACGTCAGCCAGGTAAGCCCATTCCTCATCATTGCGTCCCATGATAGATACCAGTAAGAACTTATCAGAATAGTCATCCTTAAGTC
>ONPK01000168.1 GCA_900319675.1 uncultured Bacillota bacterium | reverse complement strand
GCCGAGTATGATGATCTGTTCGGCTCCGTCTGATGTAGCGACCCTGACGCGGTGTTCCCTGCTTAAGTCGTGTGAGGTCTTTTCAATGTAGGTATCAGTCAGCTGCTTGGAGTCGATGACATTAAGATCGCTGATCTTCTCATAGATCTTATCATCCAGATAGCAGGCACATACGCATACCGGTCCGAAGTAATCGCCGGTCCCGACTTCATCGCTGCCACACTGCGGCAATGTTATTTCCTTTTCCGGGAAGAAGGTTGCGGCATATATGCCGGCATTGGCTCCCTGGAACATTACCTTGCCGGAATCATAGATCGTAATGATGCAGTCGTCGTACTTAATGCGGGCATTGCTGTACTGGGGTGGCTGCACAAAATACTCCTTGTCAAAGGAGTTCTTTATTTTCTGAATTACTTCTTTATTGCCTTGATATACTCTGTTCATCTACATCATATTAGCACAGTTTTCCCTTAAGCCGCAAATAACCCGACGTATAGACAATTCACTTTTTTATGATAAGATGTATAGGTAACCAAGAGGTGAATAAATTATGTATATTCCGGAAAATCTGTTTCCATTAGTAAATATAATCATGGTGGTCTGGCTGGTAATTGCCATCATCGCCGGATACAAGAAAGGACTTATCTGGGGCGTACTGCGCATACTGGGTGCCGTGGCATCCATATTCATTGCCTGGATACTGGCAGAAGGTGTATCAAGCATCATCAATCTGTATCCGATCAAGTTTGCTCCTTTTTCAGCTACCAGTGTCGGTGACATCGTATACCGCAAGCTGAACTACTATCTGTGGTTCGTGGTGATCTTCATTATCTGCATGATCATCCTGGCACTGATCAGACCAATCTTCAATGCCATAACCGAACTGCCGGTTCTCAAGGAAGTTAACGGCATCTGCGGAGCCTTGCTGGCAATTGTAGAGACCTTCATTTTCTTCATCGTCATTACCCTGGTGCTCAATGGAGCGCTCGTCAGGAATGGCAAGGATGTCATAGAGAATACGGCCTTAAGATATGTTGAGGGAGGAGCGCAGCAGTTAAGCGTGCTTCTCAATAACAAGTTCAGTGAGAACGTGGCAATCCAGAAGATGATCTCAGATCCACTGTCATTGACTGAGGAAGACATTCACAACATCATTGACTGGCTGAGCAGATCAAAGGTTTCCAGTGATACCATCAGAGAATTTCTGACCAACTACGGCATCGACGTAAATGTAATCAATCAGTATTTAGGTAACAGTTAACATGAGACAGAACTATGATGGCTTACAATTTGCAGAAATAAAAGAGCAGATAAGCAGCTTCTGCAGTTTCTCTGTCGGTCATCAGATCATAGAAAACAGCGAACCGCAGTTCTCAAGACTGGTGGTTCAGCTTCATCTTGACAGGCTGAAACAGGCCCTGACAATGACCATAAAGTATGGCAGCATGCCATTTGCAGGAGTATATGACATAAACAACGCGGTATCCCTCGCCATGAAGGATGCCACTTTGTCGTGCAATGACCTGCTCAAGATCGCTGATCAGAGCTATGCCATCAGAGACATAAAGGAATACAGCAGGTCTGCTGAATGTGAAAAGGACAGGATCATGGAACTGGTTAATACGCTGGAAGCCATGGAAACGACCAGTTCTCACATTGTACAGGCCATCTCCAGAAGCGGTGAGGTCAATGACAATGCCTCAGCTGAATTGAAGAGACTGCGCCGGCAGATCAAACAGCTGCAGGGAACCATCGCATCACGCCTGGCTCAGTACATGGCCAGAAACAGCCAGTATCTGCAGGATGACATCATAGCCAAGAGAAACGACAGAAGCGTCGTACTCATCAAGAATAACTACAAGAATACCGTACAGGGACTGCAGTACGGGCAGTCTTCTTCCGGTCAGGCGACTTATGTAGAACCGGCAGAACTGATACCTTACAACAACGATCTGCAGAATGCCTATGAGGCAGAGAAGAGAGAGGTTCAGAAGATACTGCATGGCCTGTCCCAGGAAGTCAAGAGAGATGGTAACAGGTATCTGGGCAACGTTGAAACCCTTGGATTGCTGGACAGCATCTTTGCCAAGGCCAGATGGGCCAAGGAACATGACGCCATCGTCGGTGAGATAAATGACAGCATGGATCTCATCATTGAGAAGGGCAGACATCCGCTCATCGACCCCAGAAAGGTTGTTGCCAACAGCTATCACATCGTCAAGCCGATCAAGACCATTCTGATCACCGGCCCAAATACCGGCGGCAAGACGGTAAGTCTCAAACTTGTCGGTCTTTTTACCATAATGCATCTAAGCGGCATGGCACTTCCGTGTGAATATGCCAGCATACCGGTATATGACAATGTTTTCTATGACATCGGTGACAATCAGTCAATTCAGGATGACCTGTCTACTTTCAGTGCGCACATTCAGAACCTGGCCAGGATCTGTGAGGAAGCCACTGACAGGTCTCTGGTAATACTTGATGAATTAGGCAGCGGGACGGACCCGGTTGAAGGTCAGGCCTTAGCCAG
>ONPK01000170.1 GCA_900319675.1 uncultured Bacillota bacterium | reverse complement strand
GATGATGATAATCCCGAGCCTACCAGAACATTGCTGTTCATTACTGCCTTAACGTTACCGATCTTATGACCGTCCTGTTTCAGCTTATGCAGAACACCCTTTACCAGTGCCAGTGACGTGTGCTGCTGAGACATCTTGAGTGATAGATCATTGATGTCGATTCCCTCGATTTCCCTGCCGTTTGAATACAGTCTGAATTCATCAGCATAGGCGGCCACGATTATGATGTCCAGGTTAATTGAACATGCCATGACACAGCCGTGCTGGTGGTCGGTATGGTTACCGGCTACTTCACTTCTGCCGGGTACGCTGAAGATCCTTACGTCATCTTCACCGAATCTTTTCTCATATTCTCTTACAGCATCTGCGTACCTTTTCTTCTGATACTCAAGCATGCCGTCATCAACATAGATTTCCAGCAGTCTTGCATCAAAGAAACCTTCTTCAATCTTCTTAATTATCTGTTTAGTGTTCATTATAAGTTACCTCATTACCATTATACAGAAAGAACCACTCGTTTGAAAGTGGTCCTTGTGTTTAGTGTAATTCCTGTGTCCCGCCTGATTCGGTTTCAGCGGTGCCGTTTCCCTCAACGGGCTGCTGCGGTTCAGTTTCGCTTACCAGTTCAACCTGTACTACCTTGTTCAGATTATCCGAAGTGTAGTATTTGACTGCCAGCGTATCTCCTTCATTAATGAACGGTACGATGCTTAAGTCAACGGTTACCGGTAATTCAAATCTCTGATTATCTTCAGTAATCAGATAGTATACCGTATTACCGTCAACCAGGACAGTATTGAACTTGCTGACTTTTATGACGGCTGCCTTGTACTCTCTCTGAGCATCTTCGCCATCATCAGGCTTAATCGGATCATTGCCGCCACTCATCATCTTCAGATACTGTTCAGCAGCGGCCTTGATGCCAAGCTGTGAATCAGTGACCGTGACCTTCTGATAGTTCTGCACGTCGACAAATGCATACATTTTTACCAGACCGGCTGAATCCTTAAGTGAAAGCAGATATGTCGGTCTGTTATTGAGATTTATCAACAGCGGGAAAGTTGAAGTATAGTTCTTTTCCTGTACGGCTCCGATTGCTGAGTCCATGGCACTGTATTCCTCAGCACCAGGTACGCCATAGAATCTGGCATCGTGGGTTCTCAGATTTACCATCATGAAGCCGATGTTGCTCTCATCAGTGGCTACGGATGTTATTCCGGTATACATGTAGACGTCATCGTCGTTGGTAATGTAGGTATATCCTTCCGTACACTGTACGACGTTCTTCTGGGCTATCTGGGAATTGATGTAGCCTCCCTGGTACATTCCCCAGGAATTGATCTCTTCCATTACCAGATTTGCATCATATACGTTATCGATCCATGACGGAACGTTTCCAGCCTTGTATCTCTGCATCTCACCGGTAATGGCATCACAGACGATAACGCCGTTTACCGATGGCATGATGTTGACCCAGGCATAGCTGAGTGTCTGTATTACCCAGTACGGATGACCGCTTTCATCAAGTTCGAATGACTTGTCTCCAAGAATGGCAAACGGATTATGGATCTGTACATGCCATTTCAGGTTATGCCAGAGATAGGCACTGTCCAGATACTTGATTCCCTTGTCGGTTCTGACGAGTTCAGCTTCACCGGTCGTACAGTCTACGATCACATAGCCTGCCGTTCCTTCCCTGTTGCCAAAGTACTTGTAGAAGTCAATGTGTTCCAAAGGCGTAACTCTGACGATTGATTTCTTGTAGTTTATCAGGCTGTACTCATCTGAAACGGTGAACTGTGAGACCAGGTCAGGAATCTGGCCTACGACTCTGTCTCCGACTTTCTGTGAAGATGCCTTATCCAATAGCGGCAGATTATTGAAGTCAACTTCTCTGATGTCATCACTGAATGATGAGTCACTTACCTGAATACGGCTGGCAAATGCCTTTGAACTGAATGTCGGTGATACTATGATCATTCCGCCAAAGAAGATGCCAACGCAGATAAGCACAATGAGCAGCGGCCAGAATGCCTTGCCCTTCTTGACACCGTTCTTAAGTGCCAGTGACTGTATTAGTATTACCAGAGGAACAATGACAGCCGATGTAAAGAACAGCCAGAATGCCAGTGCTCCGGGATTGATCGGCGGCAGCAGCACCAGATAGGCAATGATCCAGCCGACTATCCATAACACTATGGTTATTGCAGATAATTTCTTTAACATTTTCATCCCTTCTTCTGCGTAATATTATACCACATAAAAACCTTCATAAAAATGAAGGTCTTATATTGCTATTCGTTTGTATAGTTGTCAAAGTAACCCTGAATGTATACTACAGGTGTTCCCTTGTCACCTGAACCGCTTGTCAGGTCAGCAAGTGAACCGATGAGGTCAGTCAGCTGACGAGGTGTGGTTCCTTCAGATTCCATCTTGCCGACAAGATTTGAATCCTTTT
>ONPK01000174.1 GCA_900319675.1 uncultured Bacillota bacterium | reverse complement strand
GCCACGTCACCGGTGAGTGAGAAGAATCCCGGTATCACCTTGGACATCAGGGCCATCAGAATGCCAAATACCAGATGTACATAGAAGTTCATCCACAGTATGTCATCACCGCTCTTTCTGGCTGCGGCGAAGTTGCCCAGGCCAAGATTACGGCCAATAAGCTTACCGACGGCCGGGCTTAAGGCATAGCTTATGACGAAGAACAGCTTGTTACAGTTGTTTACGACCGAATAGCAGGCAATGTAGCGTTCATCCAGATGCGACAGATTTCTGACCACCATGAAGAACGCAAAGGCATAACAGGTTTCATTGAGAATGAGAGGAGCCGCCTTCTTCATAACATCCCTGAGAACACTACCTTCAATTCTGGCCTCATTGGAGAACAGCTTGAATTCAGAATCCCTGCTCAACAGCTGAGATGAAAGGAACGCAAACTCGGCAAATCTTCCTATTAGAATGGCTAACGCTGCTCCCTCAATGCCCATTGCCGGCAGGCCGAATTTGCCATATACAAGTGTATAACTGGCCAACAGGCTAACCAGGCAGTTGATCATGCCGCTGTACATTGAAATAACGGCATTACCGATGATGGTATATGCGCCGCTGAGCATTATGTTAATGCCATAGAACACAAAGGAAAAGGCATATATCCTGAGATACCGTACACCATAAGCTACTCTTTCCGCCTCCTGGATGAACAGACGTATGAACGGCTCCGACATCAAAAACACGGACAGTGAGTAGATCAAGCCCACGACTGCACAGACTGTCAGCCCCATTTTAAGTACCTGACTGCTTCTGGCCTTGTCGTTTCGCCCATACAGTTGCGATATGTAGATATGGAATCCACCGCTCAAGCCCATCGCAATGAAGACATATATGTCATATGTCTGATTGGCTATGGTATAACCGGCTATCGCCTTATCGCTTAAGCTGCCCAGAATGGCAACGTTCAGGTTGTCAACGATATAGACGACCAGCTGCGCAATGATTGCCGGTAATGTGATTCTAAGATAAGTTCTGATGAATCCCTTGCTCAAGATAACGCCCTCTCATTTGTATATACAATTATATCATTTCAATTCTTAATGGCAATAATGTTGCCCCTTAAAGTATCAAGAGCTTTCTCATTCATGAAAAAGCCCTTACTTGAAATAATCCATGATGATCCTTGCCTGCTTGTCGCCAACCACTTCCTTAAGTTCCTCATAGCTGGCTTCTTCGATCCTCTTCAGCGTACCGAACTTCCTCAGTAACTGTTTCTTGCGCTTTGGGCCGATGCCCGGGACGTCATCTAGCTGTGAATGAGTCATCTCCTTGCTGCGGACCTTCTTGTGGAAGGAAATGGCAAAGCGGTGAACCTCATCCTGCATCCTGGTCAGCTGGAAGAACAGCGGTGATTCCCTGTCGATCATGATGTTGTTGAATTCATCATCCATCAGTGATGCGGTCTGATGCTTGTCATTCTTGACCAGGCCGAATATCTTCACGTCAAGGTGCAGCTGGTCAACTATTTCTCTGGCTGCCCTTATCTGCGGTATGCCGCCATCGACGATGATCATGTCAGGCAGTGCCGTTCGTTCCTTGATGGAACGGAAGAACCGTCTGTATAGAACTTCCTGCATGTTGGCAAAGTCATTATTCTTGTTGTGTACGCGATATAGACGATAGTCCTTCTTGCTGGCATTGCCGTCAATGTAGACGACCATGGCTCCTACAGCGTATTCACCTGAGATATGGGAGTTATCATACAGCTCTATTCTGTGTGTTTCACAGTTGGTGAGTCTTGCCAGTTCCTCCATTACCTCATCATTGTTCTTCATTTCCTTGTTCACTATCGCAAACTTCTGTTCCAGATTGATCTGTCCGTTTTCTACCGCCAGAGCCAGCAGTTTTCTCTTCTGTCCTCTGACGGGCTGAACTATCTTGCAGGATAGTACTTCAGACAGTGCGGAAATGTCAACGTTTCTGTCAATGATCAATGTCTTTGGCTCCGGATTATGCTGATAGTACTGCATTACATAAGAAATGAATGATTCGTCGGGATCATCATATATTGGTTTCAGTAACAGATGTCTGTGCAGCAGCTTGCCTTCCCTGTACAGTAATCCGACGATTGACATGAAGCCCTTGTCCACGTAGTAGGCAAAGACGTCTTCATTTTTTCTGCCGTTGGCTTCAACCTGTACCTTACTGGTGACGTGTTCAATTGCCTCCAGCAGATTCTGGCACTCAGCTGCCTTTTCAAACTGCAGTTCTTCTGAATATCTGTCTCTCTTTTTTACCAGATCGTTTTTTATTTCACCTGTGTTGCCGTTCATGAAGGTAACAATGTCATC
>ONPK01000181.1 GCA_900319675.1 uncultured Bacillota bacterium | reverse complement strand
AGAGCCGGAATTCCGATGACCTTTAAGGCATCAGGAATGACTTTCGTAACAAACTTCTCAACATAGCTCTGCAGCCAGACAATTACGATTACCGGCAGAGACTGTCCGGAATAGTTGGCAGCCTTGGCAACAATACCGTAGACGGTATATCCGCCTTCAGCACTTAATAAGCTGGTGATTCCCGGATAGACCAGCAGTCCGGCCAGAACTACGGAAATGTAAGGATTGACCTTGAAATGCTTGGCAGCAGTTACGGCACACAGTACCGGCATCAGGAATAATACGGCCTGTCCCAGCTGATAGAAGTTATTGTAGATGTCTGAATCGGCAGCAACCAGCTTGAAGAATACCGGCCCGATCAATGCAGCGATGGCATTGGCAGTACCGATGATCATGAATACCGGGATCAGCGGACTGAATACTGCTGAGAAAGCAGCGATGATCTTATTGAAGACACTCTTGAAAGTGAGTGGTTCCTTCTTGGCATCAAGGTTTTCATCAATTGCTGCCAGTTCAGTAAGTCCTGTCTGGGCAATGACTTCTTTATAGACATCTACTACCTGAGGTCCAATGATGACCTGATAGTCCTGCGGTGCATCCATGACACCAAGTACTCCCGGAACCTTTTCCAGAAGTTCCTTTTCAACCAGGCCCTTGTTCTTTAATTGAAATCTTATACTTTGCCATTTTAATCTTTCTCCTTGCTTTGGTTTGCTAATTCTTAGGTTCTTCGCCCTTCTCCAGAGCTTCAATAGCTTCAGAGAAATTAGGCAGCCACTGTTTTTCAGCAACCAGCAGTTCATTCAGGGCACTCTTGGCCTTGTAGTATGAGTTGACCAGTGGATTGCAGACAAGTGCTTCCAGAGCAGCGTGGTATGAACCAGTAACGGCAGCTTCAACTGCCAGCTTTTCATATTCCTTGGCAGCATAGATCTTTGACATCATGTGACCTGGCAGCTTAGGGAAGCAGATCGGGTGAATACCTGAAGCGTTTACCAGTGAGGTAGTCGTGCATACGCAATGAGGATCGAATTCCTGGATGCAGCCCATGGAGGCAACATCAGGAGAGAAGATCTCGTTGGTATTATTCCATAAGGCATTGATCAGAGTTATACCGGCTTCGCCATAGCCCTTGCCGCCTCTGGTATTGCAGGCCAGCTGATATGCTCTTGGATCCAGCTTGGCATATAATTCGAATGTTCTCTTTTCAATAATCTTAACACATTCTGCTCTGGTGGCATTAGCCGGCATTTCAATGTCGTCAATGACATCTCCGACATGCTTCTGAACATGTTCCTTCATCATCTGCCAGTGATTCCCTGAGTAGTTCTGCAGGTCGTTGAAGTTGGTATCAAAGTCATAATAGAATTCCAGATACGGTCCCATCGGAATGTAGCCGATGAACTTCTGCAGAGCCGGTTCTACGAATTCTCTTCTTAAGGCCGGAATGTGTTCGGCAGACCATTCAAGCAGCTTTTCAAAGGCTTCGTTGGTTCTGTCTTCGCCCTTTACAAATACCTTGCACCAGATCAGGTGGTTAAGTCCGATTACTTCAACAAATACGTCATCAGGATCTTCCTGTCCGTAAATGGCCTTCATTGCCGTTCTGATGACTGTAGGCCCATTGCATAAGCAACCATACTTTACATTAGAATGTCTTTCCAGAGCTTCGCCAACCATTCCGCTTGGGTTTGCCAGGTTGATCAGATAGGCATTTGGCTTGGCAACTCTTTCCATGGTATGGGCGATGTCCAGCATTGCCGGGATAGTCTTGAAACCCATGATCATTCCGCCAGGTGCAGTAGTTTCCTGACCGATGAGTCCATGCTTGAATGGGATGGTCTCATCAAGGTTTCTGCCATCGGACATTCCAGGACGTATCGTTGTCATTACGAAGTCAGCATCTCTGATGGCACTTTCATAATCACTGTGGAAAGTAATGACGGTTTCCATGCCGGCATCAGCGAACATCTTCTGTACGTATTTGCCCGTGCAGTTCAGTCTGTAAGGATCGATGTCCATTAAACGCCACTCTGATACTCTTAAGGTTTCTCTTCTTTCAATCAGCATTTCAGCAATATCAGGAAGATAACTTGATCCTGAACCGATTGAAGCTAAAATCATTTTCTTATTGTTCATTTTTCCTCCAATTCTGGAAGCGTGTCCTCCGCTTCTTCTTTACGCCTATATGATACGAAAATAATGAAAGCGCTTAAATTTGCATAATTTTCCTGCCCCCACGAAATTTTTCGTCATTTTTCTTTTGTGCTGTTATATACTTTATTTGGTGATGAAATATGAAACAGGAGAACATCAGTAAGCTTAAGGATTATCTGATCAACAGAAGCAGTTGGGTAACAGCTTCAGAACTTGCATCTTATCTGCATACAACCCCAAGAACTGTCCAGAACTACATCAGGGAGATCAACAGTGAGAAGAAGAATCTGATTATTTCCTCCCAGGACGGTTATCTGTTTAATCCCGGTGAGGTAAGAACAGATGACTTGGAGAAAACATCTAGCGAATATGACACTCCGATGAAAAGAGTCGCCTTCATCGTCAAGAGGATCCTTTTTTACGGTCAGGTGACCTATGAGGAAATCGCTGATGAACTGTTTGTTTCAGAGAGTACCATTGATTCTGACATGCAGAGGGTAAAGAATGAGGTTTCATCATTCAATGTGCGGCTGAGAAAGAGAGGAAATACCTTTACCTTTTCCGGTCAGGAGATCAACCTCAGACAGCTCATATACCATTGCATAAGACTGAACGCTCCATCCCGCACCATTACCCTGAAAGGAGTCATGGCCGACTTCCCGTTACTGGAT
>ONPK01000176.1 GCA_900319675.1 uncultured Bacillota bacterium | reverse complement strand
CTTCGTTCGACTTGCATGTATTAGGCACGCCGCCAGCGTTCATCCTGAGCCAGGATCAAACTCTCCGTTTGATTTATTATAGCTCTTTGCTTAATTTCTCTTTTGTTATCCAGATATCTTACAGATATCTCTGAGTATTCTACTCAAATTTCTTGACGTGTGTTTCTGTTTGTTTCTCAAAGAACAATCCTTAGCCTTTTTCAAGGCCGGAGCACTCCATGCGGTGTGCCTATTTAATCTACCACAACCCCATATTTTTGGCAAGTTTTTTTTAACTTTTTTTTCATTTTTTTTACCGATTTTTTCCGACATCAAAAAAAGCCCGTAAACAAAGGCTTTTTTGCACTTCTCACAATTTCAAAATTGGCGATTTTTTATCTATAAGTTGCAAAGGCGGCATATTTGCCCCAATGTTTCTCAATTGTTTTCTGCCAGTCTTCCTTACTTATGATGCCATTCCAGCTCAGAATTTCATACTCCACACCATTATATGTGTAGAAAACGCCAGTGGATTCAAAGCCGTTACGGACATAGAATGCCTTTCTTCTTAATCTGTCTTCCAGATTATCGCTTTCACTTTCCGTTTCCTCGATGTCGATCGCCATGCGGTAATCCCTGTAGGTGTCTTTGAGCATGTCAAGGATCATGGTCCCGTATCCCCTGTCCTGTAATTCATGCTCTATGCAGATGTAGCTGAGATAGGCGATGTCATACGCCAGAAACATGACGGTCAGCCCTACCAGTTCTTCATCCTGGTAATACGCATGCATTACCCTGTCCCTGCCGGCAGAATTCATAAGGTGAAAGAAAGGAATCCTCTCCTCATTGGGAAAGGACATGTCATACAGTCTTCTGATCTTTCTGATGTCAGGTGAATTCTTGCCAACCAGCTTCTGTTCCATAGAATAATAGTAACAGATTTGGCTTTTATAATCATATATATTAACTGACCAGAAAGAAAAGGCACCTTGCGGTGCCTCTTACTTGTTTCTGATTTCCTCCAGCTGCTGCAGGACTACTGCATACTGCTGTCTGTACTGTTCCAGCTTGTTTCTTTCCTGAGCGATCTTGGCTTCAGGAGCCTTGTTGACGAAGTTAGGATTTGAAAGCATGCCCTCGCCTCTTCTGATTTCGCCTTCAAGTCTGCCCTTTTCCTTTTCGAGCTTGATCTTCTCAGCTTCGTAGTCAACGATCTGACCCATGTCAACGATCAGTGAGCCTGAAGTCAGAGGTCTTACGACCAGATCTCCTTCAAGCTTGTCGACCCAGTTGACCTTGGCCAGCTTTGTCAGCATGTTGCCCATTTCCTTTTCAACAGGCAGGCTGTTGGAATTGACATCGGCGATGGCAATGTCGAATGACAGTGACGGCTTGATGTTATAGTCAACTCTTAACTGTCTTACACCGGTGATTACGTCGATCAGCTGATCAACATCCTTTACGCATTCCGTATTCAGTTCTCTGATCGTCGGATAGTCTTCAATGCACAGTGCCTTCTTTGCATGAGGCAGTGATGCATAGATGTTCTCCGTAACGAATGGCATGTATGGATGTAACAGCTTCATGATGTCTAGCAGTACCGTTAACAGCGTGCTCTTGGTTGCCTTTACGACTTCTGGGTTGTCTGAGTTCAGAGTTGACTTTGTCAGCTCAATGTACCAGTTACAGAAGTCATTCCATACGAAGTCGTATACTTCATTGCCGGCCAGGGCAAATTCATACTTGTCCATGTTGGCGGTAACTGAAGCGACTGTTTTATTGAGCTTGTCCAACATCCAGATGTCGATGTTATTCAGATTTGAAAGATCAATGTCTTCCAGTCCGAAGTCACCGAGGTTCATCTCAACGAATCTGCTGGCATTCCATAACTTGTTGATGAAGTTCCAGCTTGCCTCAACCTTGCTCTCAATGTAACGCATGTCCTGACCAGGAGTTGAGTTGGTAGTCAGGAAGAAGCGCAGGCTGTCTGCGCCGTATTTTTCGATTACGTCGCGCGGGTCAACGCCGTTGCCCAGAGACTTGCTCATCTTACGTCCAAGATTGTCTCTGATAAGTCCATGGATGAGAACGTCCTTGAACGGGTAGCTCTTGTCGGATAGTAGCGCTTGTAGTCAGGCTTATCCTCATCAGGCCATCCTAATGTTTAGAACGGCCACAGGCAGCTTGAGAACCAGGTATCCAGAACATCTTCGTCCTGTGTCCAGTTTTCCGGATCTGCCGGATCTGTCTCTGAGCAGAAGATCTCGCCTGTTTCGTTGTTATACCAGACAGGAATTCTGTGACCCCACCATAACTGACGGGAAATGCACCAGTCTTCAATGTTTTCCAGCCACTGAATGAATGTTCTTTCAAATCTCTCCGGATAGAAATTGATCTTTGTTTCCGGATTCTTCTGTGCTTCAAGAACGGCATCAGCGAGAGGCTTCATCTTTACGAACCACTGCTTTGACAGATATGGTTCAACGATGGCATCCGTTCTTTCAGAATGGCCAACCGGGTGAACGATCTCCTCAATGTTAACCAGGTGTCCTTCATTCTTTATTCTTTCAACCAGTCTTTCACGGCACTCGAATCTATCAAGTCCGTTGTACTCCCCTGCCAGTTCATTCATCGTTCCGTCAGGATTGATGCAGACAGGTTTCGGGAAGCCATACTTCTCTCCTAACTTGAAGTCGTTAGGGTCATGAGCAGGAGTACACTTCATGGCACCGGTACCAAAGCCGATCTCAATGTAATCGTCAGCGATGACCGGCAGCACTTCCTTGTTTGCCGGATTGATGACGTGCTTGCCTACGATGTCCCTGTACTGTTCATCTTCAGGGTGAACGACTACGCAGACATCGCCGAACATGGTTTCAGGTCTGGTCGTAGCTACGTCAATGGTTGTACCCGTTTCTACGACATCGTATCTGAATGTATACATGGCACCCTTGGTGTCCTTATGGATAACTTCAATGTTGCTTAAGGCAGTCTGAGCAACCGGATCCCAGTTGATGATCCTTTCACCCTGGTGCCTTTGACAGTCCCTCATCCAGAGTAAAACGTTCACGGGAATAGTCAAAGCCAAGTCCCATGGCTGCCCACTGCTTACGGATGTGACCGGCATATTCTTCCTTCCATTCCCAGGCTCTTTCCAGGAATTTCTCTCTGCCAATGTCATAACGCGAAATGCCT
The DNA here is from genome assembly GCA_900319675.1 of uncultured Bacillota bacterium. Classification (GTDB taxonomy): domain Bacteria; phylum Bacillota_I; class Bacilli_A; order Erysipelotrichales; family Erysipelotrichaceae; genus RUG521. The sequence goes on along the minus strand of ONPK01000176.1, from coordinate 1,936 downwards.
TCGCTCTTCAGTCTCTGGTCGACCTTGGCCTGAGTTGCGATGCCGGCATGGTCCATGCCCGGCAGTGAAAGAACGTCATAGCCCTTCAATCTCTTATATCTGGTTATGATGTCCATCAGGGTAAAGTCCCAGGCGTGCCCCATGTGCAGCATGCCCGTTACGTTTGGTGGCGGAATTACCATGCTGAAAGGAGACTTGCTCGGATCTCCGGCCGTAAAATAGCCTTCCTTCAGCCAGCCTTCGTAAACGCCGTCTTCAACCAGTTTGTGGTTGTACTTCTGATCTAACATACTGATCCCTCCCTAAACAAATAAAAGCGCCCTCCCAAGGACGCTTGAACGTGGTACCACCTTTGTTTTTCTCTCAATCTGTTAACGCCAGCAACGGAACCCCCTACTGTTTTCAGAGATTCAACTCCGGACCGACCTTCATGCTTTCCACTGTATCCTTTCACCAGCCGGATACTCTCTGTAAGCTGGAATTGGCATTACTCCTGCCCTTCAACGTCGATATGATGATTATAGAATATAAAGTACAATAATTCAATGTGATTTTAGTAATGAATGTATACCGTTGCCCCGACTTCAAGACGGTCATACAGTTCGGCGATCTTGCCGGTCGGCATATTTACGCAGCCGTTTGATGGATCAGTCAGATAGATGTCTCCGCCAAACTCACTTCTCCACTTCGCATCATGCAGACCGTATATCGTACCGGTCGAGTCAAATCCGATCCAGTAATCGACATATTCTGTGTAGTCATCACCTCTTAACACGCAGTCCCTGTCCATCTTTCTGACTCTGAAGGTTCCGGTTGGCGTACCGCAGTCAAAGTCTTCATTACCGGTAACGACCGGTGAAGTCAGAATGAGTTCATCGTTCTCGTAATACCACAGGGTCTGCTGAGAAATGCTGACATTGACATAGCGGTCGATCACTATGGTGTAGTCAATCGACACATAGCCATCTGATTCATCCAAAAGAACATAGGCAATCCTGTTACTGAGTGTGCCCCGGTCAATGTATTTTCTGTCAGACACGTAGTACTCATTGGCAATTGATCTGGATACTGAATACAGTTCATCATAATCTATGGCAAGTTCGCTGCCGTCCAGATACAGAAGATCAACCATGTCACTCTTATCCAGGTATTCCTTCGACCCGGCAACGTTTATCGTTACCGTCTTGTTGATGATGTTGTTCAGCTTTGTTACCTGGCTGTTGAGGTACTCATCATCCCTGGTAACTGACGGCACTTCGTAGAATTCACACAGGTCTATCTCGGAATTGATGGTTTCGTTTAAGGCATTCTGACAGGCCTCATTTACCTTCTCCCTTACAAGGTCAGGATCGATGTAGCAGCCTTCATCTTCTCTTATGACAACATACTCACTGCCTTCATAGGCAATGTAGGCATTTGCCGGTTCTATGCTGTTTTCATCCTGCAGACAGTAGAGTTCACTTATTCTCTGATCCAGCATCTCCTGAGAGAACTCAGTTACCACTCCCGGACAGGTCAATGCGTTTTCATTGAAAAAACTCATGAACCACAGTTTTCTGTCCTGGGACTTCAGCAGGTCGGATGTATCATAGCTGATGACCGTTCCGGCATCACTCAGCATGTCGATGGTCTCGGTTACGGGTTCATTACTTTCATAGGTCTTCTGAATTACCGTTACGACCGGGTGAGCATCATTGATCTCGGCATCGACCGTAGCCTGATCCTTGAAAGAAACATCAATGCCGTTGATAGTCGTATTGGGCAGAAAGTGGTCAGAAAAACTGACATATCCTCCAACGTATATGCCTCCCAGAATCAGTAACAGTATGATCAGAAATTTAAGCAGTTTCATGTTACTTACCTATGCATTAATAATAACACAAAAGGTGTCCGGACGCCGAACACCTTCATCTTATAATTCAAACATGTCTCTAGG
>ONPK01000177.1 GCA_900319675.1 uncultured Bacillota bacterium | reverse complement strand
TTTTTATGGTAAAATCTAGTTAAAGGATTGATGATATGAAGAAAAGCATAATTATCATTTTGGTGACCGTCATGATTTTTGGATTTACAGGCTGCAAGAAGAAATACAATGTGGATTACGGTAACAGTAAGAAGGCTTTTGCCAATGCCGCAGACAGCTACCGCGAGGGACAGAAGGTAACTCTCAAGCTGTATCCGGTAATGGATGAGATCCAGGATGTCTATCTGGATGATGAACCGCTGTATGAAAACGGCTACGGAACTGATACCATTGACTACAGTTTCATCATGCCGGCCCATGACATTACCATCAGGGTCGTCAGCAGAAACATTTCCGGCATAAATGAGGGAAAGGGGACACTGCTCTATGAGTATTATGACAGAGTCGTCGGTACGCCGGTGGCAAGACCTTACTACAGCGTTCAGGTATTTACTGATGAGGAAGGCATGCTCCTGGTGATTGAAACTGTTGACGGTGACAGCAGGGATCAGAAAATAAACAGGTATCTGGTACCGGATGACCTTGTCAGCGACATTGAAGCCGTGATGGAGAAATATGACATGGTAAACTGGAACAGCCGGGATGATCTGGAACCGATTGACGGCAGATGTGAATATTTCCGTTTCAGGGTGAATGATGAATACATTGAAGATTCCACCGAAGGTCTTCCGGAAGACGGGTTCAGGGCTCTGGGAGAAATAAAGGTGACTCTGATGAAATACATGCTGGAGCAATACCTGCAGAAACGTTGAAAACAGCCTTAAAAAGGCTGTTTTTCAGTACGAATGCCTCTTCACAAGAGTTTGTTTTATGCTATAATCTATAAGGCACTTTGTGCTTTACACACACCATGGATTCAGTATTCCGTGCATCATCCAACCCTTGATGGTGTTAATACTGTTGGAAATGGTGGAGGAACAACGGAAAGAGAGGAAAAAGAAATGACAGTTGTTACAATGCGTAAACTGCTGGAGGCTGGCGTTCATTACGGTCATCAGACAAGAAGATGGGACCCAAGAATGAAGGCTAACATCTATGCAGCAAAGAATGGCGTTCATATCATCGACCTGGCTAAGACAGTTGATGCTGTTGACGAAGCTTACGGTGCTATGAAGGCAATCGCTGAAAAGGGCGGAAGAGTTCTGTTTGTCGGAACAAAGAAGCAGGCTCAGGCCATCGTTATGGAAGAGGCCTTACGTTCTGGTTCATTCCATGTTACCCAGCGTTGGTTAGGCGGTACATTAACTAACTACCGTACTATCCAGAAGCGTATCAGAAGACTGCTCGAAATCGAACAGATGGAAGAGAACGATGCTTTAGGTAACTACACCAAGAAGGAAATTGCTCAGATCTCCAAGGAAAAGGTTAAGCTGGACAACTTCTTAGGCGGTATCAAGGAAATGAAGAAACTTCCGGATGCAGTATTCGTAGTAGATCCTAAGGAAGACTACAATGCAGTATTAGAAGCCAGAAAGCTCCACATTCCTGTATTCGGTATCTGTGATACAAACTGTGACCCGGCATTGGTTGACTATGCTATTCCTGGTAACGATGATGCTGTAAAGGCCATCAAGTTACTGGTAGGCGTCATGGCAGATGCCATCGTTGAAGCAAAGGGCGGATTACTTGAATTCGCATATGTTGCTGATGAACAGCCAGAAGTATCAATGGAAGATGTCATCATCAATGTTCAGGAAGTAGCTGCTGAAAACGAGAGAAGAAGAAGAGCACGTTTCGAAGAGAAGAGAGCTCAGCAGAATGCACGTAATAATCGTCGCCCACGTAGATTTGAAAACAAGGAAGCAGCTCCAGCAGCTGAAGCACCTGCAGCAAGCGAAGCTATAGAAGTTGCAGAGCCAGTTGTTGAAGCAACGGAGGAAACAAATGAGTAGTTTAATCGAATTAGTTCAGGAATTAAGACAGAGAACCGGCGCTGGAATGATGGACTGCAAAAAGGCTCTGGAAGCCAGCGAACAGGACATCGAAAAGGCTATTGACTGGTTAAGACAGAAGGGTATTGCCAAGGCTGGAAGCAAGAGCGGCAGAATCGCTGCTGAAGGCGTATCAACAGTTATCGTTGACGGCAACAAGGCAGTCATCGCTGAAATCAACTCTGAAACTGACTTTACTGCCAGAAACGACAGATTCCAGCACGCTGTCAAGGTTATCGCTGAAGGCTTACTGAACAGTAATGCCAAAACTCTGGAAGAAGCTGCTGCCGTT
>ONPK01000178.1 GCA_900319675.1 uncultured Bacillota bacterium | reverse complement strand
CCCCGGTTGAAGGTCTGCTTGCCATGGGAATAGTATGAGGTATCGGTAACGTCCCTGACTTCAACAATGATCTCGTTTTCTTCCCTGAGGAATTTACTGATTTCAACTTCAAATGGCAGATAGCCGCCCAGGTGGTCCTTAACCAGTTCACCGTTGACGTAGACTTTGCACATCTGGTCAACTGCCCCGAAGTGCAGATGAACCAGACCCTTATTGAATCCTTCTGGAAGGGTAAGGGTTCTGTGATAGTACAGTACCTCATCAGGCTGCAGGATGTGATTTACACCTGAGAGCGTTGTTTCCGGAGAGAATGGCACCAGGATCGTGCCCTGATATGATTCAGGCTTTGTTCCCTTTGTTATGGCGTAGTCCCAGTAACCGTTCAGGTTAATGTAACTGTCTCTTACCATCTGCGGTCTGGGGTATTCCGGTAACGGATGATTCTTGTCCATTCCTTCAGAGAATACCGTGGTCAGATCACGGTGGAATTTCTTCTTTTCCTCTTCATTCTTCTTGATGAAGTGATAGGGAATCAGTATCAGCAGGGCTGCTACGGCACTGGCCAGCCAGATTCCCGGAGTAGGTACCTGCTTGATGACTCCCAGGTCCTCATAGGTTGAATTTGAACCTTTTATTACCCAGGCACCGATGTACGGTCCGATAATCATCGGTAACATTACGGCGAATACCATTCTGACACCCTGATACTGTCCGGCCTGGTTATGCGGGGTAAAGTTTCTTATTGATGCGTTTACCACGGAGGTAACGATCAGGTTACCTGCCATCATGACCAATCCGGATACCATAACCATGGCGGCAGATCTGGCAAAGAACATCATTACCAGTCCGATCACAAATAACAGTACTGAAGGGATGTAGAAAGTATCGCTTCCCAGTATTGAAATGATCCTGCCGGCCAGAACGCTTATGACGCTGGCGCCTAATAAGACGACACCGAGAATGATGGCATAGTCATTAATGCCAAGGTAGTTGGTAATGTATATGATCATGTAAGGCATGAATATCTGCGTGGCAACTGATAAAGCCAGTAAGCATAATAATGACAGATAGAGTTCCTTATTCCTTACTATGGTTTCCTTATTGAGAAGATCGGACAGTCTGGCTGACTTTTCCACCCTGATGTTCTGCGGTTCATCCATCACCGCAAATCCAATGAGGCCGCCCAGGGATACCAGAGAGCCGACGGTGATGAAGAACTGACTCCACTTGCCCTGCTGGGTCATGCCGTCAAGCAGACCGAATACCACCAGCATGGACAATAATGGCAGGGCAGCCAGTACGCCTTCAGTCTTGGCTCTGGTTGACTTATCGGTTGAATCAGTTACCCAGGCATTGAAACAGGCATCATTGGCCGTAGAACCGAAGAAGGTCATTACACAGTCCATGATGACGGCCATCCAGCCGCCTAAGGCAACGGCATTGGCTGACGGGAACATCTTCGCAATGGTATCAGTCTTCAGGAAGGCAAAGGCCAGTAATGAAATGCCCCAGATCACATAGCCAAGGCAGATGAAGATCTTTCTCTTACCGACCTTATCGGAAAGAGAACCCATTAACAGGGTAGTCACCGTAGCCGTAACGGCACTCAGGGCTACCATGCGTGCAATGACTTCAACGTTGGTCGTAATGGTGTTATAGACAAATACGTTGAAGTACATGTTTTCAATGGTCCAGGCCAGCTGTCCCATGAAACCGATGACCAACAGGGTTATCCACATTCTGGTATTCTTATTCATAACAAACTCCTATAAAAAAAGGCAATTGAAAAATCAATTGTCTTCTGTTTCATCATCAGCGTCTTCAATCTGAAGATGCTTCTTAAGATCTGCCAGCGTCATGTCAATGGCATTGTTGCGGTTGGACAGACGTACTGAACCGTTAAGCAGGTTCATGCTGGTTATGCGGAACTTCTCTCCTTCGTATTCAACCAGGGCATTGAGCTTCGGCAAACCCTTGCGCATGCTCTTGTAGTTGTCATCCTCATATTTCAGACAGCACATCAGCTTACCGCACTGGCCTGAAAGCTTCTGGGTATTAAGAGCCAGCAATTGGTTCTTGGCCATGTTGATGGATACGATGTCAAAGTCATCCAGGAATCTGGAACAGCAGGTCTCCATGCCGCAGGTTCCAAGTCCGCCGATGATCTTGGCCTTGTCTCTTGAACCGATCTGACGCAGTTCGATCCTGCATCTGAAGATG
>ONPK01000179.1 GCA_900319675.1 uncultured Bacillota bacterium | reverse complement strand
TCTCTGAACAGAACGCCTTCAATTGGATAGTCAGGAATGCTTTTAATATAATTGTCTAAATTCATTTTATCTTCCTCCGAAAAACATATGAATATTATAACACTAACTGTCTGTTTTTGTATATGTGAGAGAAGTTCAGTTTTTCTCAATTATCTCATCGCACATGATGTTGTAATATGTATTGCCGTTGAAGTTGTTCTCCCTTAACCTGCCGATGACCGTAACGTCCTTGCCCAGGTAATGGTCATAACCGAGATTGTTACTGAAGGACAGCACGGACAGAGGCGGAACATTCCACTTGAGGTAGTTCCTGTTATTCTTCTGATACGTGAAAGCGGCATTACCGTTAATGGCACGGCTGATCAGAGGCATTGCTCTTGACTGGCCGAACGGCTTGTGACTGAAGAGCTCCACGATGTTTTCCCTGGTGAGATCTGATGGATCAAGTTCAACGTATTCCTTGACCGATTCCTCCGTCTTTCCCCGATAGTTGGCATTGAGATAGACCTTGAGATCATGGAATCTTTCCTTCTCAATGGTGATTCCGCATGCCTGGCTGTGACCGCCTATTTTAAGCGTGTACGGGGCGAAACCTTCCAGTAATTCCATAATATTAAGCTGGGGCAAACTGCGCCCAGAACCTTTTAAAGCGCCTTCAGAGTCGGTAAATATGATTATCGGCTTCTTTAATTCGTCACAGATCCTTGAGGCGATAAGACCGGTCAGTCCCTCATGCAGTCCCTCATGGTAGAGCACCAGGAAACTCTCCGTTTCATCGCACTCGTTTCTGACCATGTCATACTGCTGACGGCTCAGATTCTGCCTGACCTTGTTGACTTCATTTATCTGCTGAGCAAGCGTCATGATCTCTCTGTCATTATCTGAAAGCAGGAATCTTACGACGTTATTGGGGTTGGCAATGTCTGCCATTCTGCCTACGGCATTGATGCGTGGAACGATCCTGAAAGAGATGTCGTTTTCATCAACCGGATAACTGAAGTCATAGCCAAGCGCCTCAATGTTGCGGTATTTCCTCTCATTGACGACTCTTAATCCTTCCCTGACCAGCTGAACGTTGAAGCCCTTTAACTCCATGACGTCACCGATGGTAGCCAGCATGGCCATTACTCTTATGCCGTCATCCATCAGTCCCATGTAATCGGCTAAGAGGTACGTTACCCCTGCCCCGCACATGTAACTGTAGTCCCTGTCAAAGAGACTTGGATGGCACAGAATGTCGCATTCAACTTCCTCACTTATCAGGTGATGGTCCGTAACGACAACAGTCATGCCGTTATCCTTGGCCCACTTCAGAGCCTCATGAGCGCTGACCCCGTTATCCACGGTCATCAGCACGTCATAGCCCTTTTCCCTGGCCTGTCTGACTCTTTCCAGATTGAGACCGTATCCTTCCGTAAAGCGATTGGGAATGTAGAAACCATTGGGAATGGAAAGCTTGTTCAAACATCTTACAAGTATTGCCGTAGCGCAGATACCGTCACAGTCATAGTCACCGTATACGAATACTTTGCGGCCGTTCTTTCTGACTTCAGCCAGAAGATCGCTTATCCTGCTCAATGATTCATGATGATATGTCGTATACTTTCTTTCATAGAAAAAGGAATCCAGTTCCTCAGCTGAATAACCGTAACTGCTTACTATCTTGCTGGTCAGGGAACCGGCATGATAGCGGTTCATGATCTCACGATAATCCTCAGTGTTTATTCTTCTGTATTCCATTGGATTCCTTTCGTCTGTTATCTCTGTTCGTTGATACCGAAAATGGTATTTTCCTTGAGTTCCTTCTTGTTGCTCTTTCTGGTTCTGTTCTTTCTGTTGCCCTTTCTGGTTTCATTCAGCCACAGTGATGTCAGAATAACGATGGCAACAAATACAGGTATCAGCCACAAAAACTCAGTGATGTCGATCTGGCGGGTGATCGTATCAAAGGCCAGTGCAGCAGTGAAGCCGATGTTCAGTGCTACGTTCAGGGAATTGATAGATTCGTTGACGACTCTGTTGAGCTTCTCTTCATTGATCTTCTCTCTGGAAATGACTCTGTAGTTGTTCTTCAGTTCATTCAGATACAGGAAGATGACGGCTACGGCACAGGCCATGCCCATTAATCCGGTAGAGAATCCCTTTAACAGCAGTGTTGAAGCGCCTGCTGCTGCCAGGAAACCGGCCAGGGCTGCCAGGGTAATTGAAGCAACGTC
>ONPK01000180.1 GCA_900319675.1 uncultured Bacillota bacterium | reverse complement strand
CATGGTCAATTCCCAGCAGATCGAAAGAAGCCTGATGAAGAACATCGACATCAAGCTGGAGGCTGATGGCGGTCATATCTTTGACTGTAAGTACTCCGGAGACATGCCAACAAGACAGAGGTTACTGTCAGATGGCAGAGGCAAGCAGCTGTTCTGTTCGTTCTACAGAGATCTGGTGGAATTCAGCAAACATGAGGGAGTAGTTGATTATGGCTATTCTCTTGGTACTGATCAGGCAGTTCTGACCAGAAATAACGAGGAACTGACAAATACGAATACAATGCACAGGCTGCTTGGCGTACCAAGCGCAAACTATCAGACCAGTGAGGAAATTGAAATCATTGACGGCAGATTCTTTACTGAAGAAGAAATAAGGAATAACGCTCTGAAGATCGTAGTGGATGAAGCCCTTAAGGTCGATGGGGAAAAGATAAATGTAGGTGACACCATAACCGTTACCATAGCTTCATTGCCAAGGTACTATGACGGGGAAGCCATCATCTACCGTTACTACACTGCCGAAGCTGAAGTAGTAGGCATATATAAGCATGTATCGGTATTTGACTATTCCTTCGGCAGGCAGGATGCCTTCCTGAACAATCACTGCATCCTGATTCCGGAAGGAGTAATGGAGGACGCCATACTTGATCAGGAACTGTTGGATTACAACGCCGTATTCATCAACAACATCTGGTTCAAACTGGAAAACTTTGAACGTTATTACGACTGTAACTATGATTTCTTTAAGATGATCTCAACTAATTCTGCCAAGGTATTCACGATCACCGGCGGCGGAAGAAACATCACGCTTGGCCGTCATGAGGAAGAGAATCCAAGCCAGCTCAAGGTCAGACAGAACGACTATGGCGTCACCATGCGTTCCGTTGACAAGACCAGCAATTTCTACTTCATCATCTTTGCGGTAGGAACGGTTACTTCCGTAATATTGATGGCAGTATTAATGACCTTCATTCTGAACAAGAAGATCAGAGAGATAAACATCTACTATTCACTGGGTCAGGATAAGAGAGGAATCATCTGGAGATATGCCGGATATTATTGCGCCGTTGGTCTTACGGCTTCGGTAATCGGATTCGCACTGGCATATGGATTATCGCAGATCCTGTTTGCCCAGCTGATCAGAAGCAGTGCCAATGTTCAGGCTGAACTGGTACAGTTAGCCAACATCAAGAACGGAATGGCGATCAATGAGCTTGAATTACTGGGCATGAAGGGCAGTGAGCTGTTACTGTCAGCGACGTTGAGCATTGCCGGAGTCATGATCATCGTATTTGTGACGGTGTTTGTTTCATTACTGAACATACTGCATGGACAAATGAGAGATAAGATAAACGGAGGTTAGGAAATGGCATTACTGGAAATCAGGAACCTTAATTATTCATATAAGGACGGCGACGGCAAGAGAGTCATATTTGATAATGCCGAAGCTGAGTTTGACAGCGGACTTTTCTATGCCATTCTGGGTGAAAGCGGATCGGGCAAGACCACGTTCCTTTCGGTAATTGCCGGACAGGACAACCGCTATGAAGGTGAAGTCAGATTCAACGGCAAAGAAATAAAGAGCATAGGCCTGGACAAGTACAGAAGAACAGCCGTAAGCATGATCTATCAGAACTACAACCTGATAAACAACTACAGCGCCGTGGAAAACATCGCCGTAGCCATGGATATTTCCGAAAACGTAAAGGGACTGGATAAGGACAGGATCATGTCAGTGCTTGAGGAACTGGGAATAGATGAGAAGAAGGCCAACAGAAAGGCATCTTCCTTATCAGGCGGTGAGCAGCAGAGAGTTGCCATAGCGAGGAGCATTCTTACCGACTCCCCGATCATCGTGGCTGATGAACCTACGGGAAACCTTGACAGTAAGAACGGCCAGGAAGTAATGGAGATCTTCAACAGACTGGCCAGGGAGATGAACAAATGCGTCATCATGGTAACCCATAATGACAAGCTGGCTGAGGACTGTGATGTCATCCTGAGGATCGATGAGCAGGCCAAGAAGATAGTAAGATAAGTAAAATAAAAGGCTCGATTGATTCGAGCCTTTAATGTCTTCTGCCGGCTCCGGCGCCTCTTGATGAACCGCCGAAGGATGTGCCGGTACCGCTATGTGATGAATAACTGCTTGA
>ONPK01000183.1 GCA_900319675.1 uncultured Bacillota bacterium | reverse complement strand
CTCATCGTAGTGATAGAAGATCGGTCTCATTACCGGGATTCCCCTTTCAGCATTCTCCCTGACGAGTTTCTGCAGATATTCCTTAAGTGAATAGTGTATCCAGCTCATCCAGGCCATCTGCGTCAAAGTATCCTCATCAGCGTCAAACTGAACGTTGTTTACCGGCTGGTTGCCTTCGTGCGTCCTTAGTAACGGTGAGAAGGCATTCATTTCCACCCAGCGCATTAATAACTCCTTGCTGCGCTTAATGTGCATTATCGTCGTATAACCGCCGGCGTCGGAATGGGTTACCCCGAAGCCGCTCATGGCCAGCGACAGGGTTGCCGGAATGACCGACGGTAAGCCGTCATCCATTGACCAGTCAACATGCTGGTCTCCCGTCCACATCATCGGTGAATGACTCAGGGTTCCGGTATATCCTGCTCTGGTAAAGTAGAATATCTCATTCTCTTTACCGCATTCCCGTATTACTTCCTCATTGAGCTTGGCCCAGATGGCCGGCCAGTCATTATGAATGGCGGCGGGATCCTCCCCGCTGTACAGTACGGAATCTACCGGCAGATATTCGCCGAAGTCCGCCATCCAGCCGCTTAAGCCAAGTTCGATCATGTTCTTTCTGATTATGTCCTTGTACCACTGATAAGCCTCAGGATTGGTGAAGTCCACCATGGCAGCCGGGAAGGTCGTTATCTTGACCAGATAGTCCTGCTCATCCCTGGTCTTGACGCAGTAACCCTTCTCAGAAGCTTCCTTATACAGATCCTTTTCCAATGCCAGGAATGGGTTAATGTAACCAAGGAAGTGTACGCCCTTCTTCTTCCATTCCCTTATCTTTTCATCAAGGTCTGGATACAGTTCCCTGTCCCACTGCCAGTTCCACATTACCTGATAGCCGAATCCGGTCCTCCGGCATCCGCACCAGTCCTGTGACCAGATGCCGCAGACCTTTACCTCGCTCTCCAGGGCTCTGTTAAGTTTCTCTTCAATGGTTTCCGTACCGCCCTGCATGGCCAGTATGGCGCCGTCATAGACCCAGTCAGGCAGCTGCTTCTGTCTTCCCAGTAAATCAGTCAGTCTTTCGGAAATTTCCTCATAGCTGTTCTTCTCTTCACAGATGAATCTTGGTTCTTCCTGCGTATGCAGAATGATCCTGTCCGGTTCACGGAAGTCAAATTCTGCATAACGGTGCAGATCAGCGTGCAGATAGTATCCCCTGCTGGAGACATATGTCGGCTGAACGTAATATGATTCATACCTTCTGTAAGGCAGGGCAAAATCCGGACGCTTGCCGACGAGCTTTTCCCTGATTATCTTATCGGAGATCCTTAAGGTATTCTGATGTTCAGCTACCCAGATCCTTGTTTTTCTGCCCTTCAGGTCAAATTCCGAATATGTTTCCCCACATCCGTAGATGTGTTCGTCTTTTTCCGTCGGCAGAGTTACCCAGAAGCGGTTCCACTTCCGGCCGCTCTTTGACGGGACGTAGCTGACAAAGATCCTGCCATCCCTTTGCTCAACGTTCAGACCGTACCTGGCATTGCGATTGTCCTTAAACAGAACGGTAAAGCCGTTTTCCGTTTCCTCAATGCCGACTCTGGTAAGTCTGATCTTCTGATAGGTCCTCTTACGATAACGAAAACTGCCGCGGCTCATCGTAAAACGGTTCTGACCTTTTCCGACTGTCAGTTCGGCAGCTTTCCATGTTTCTAGAAGCATCTCGTATCCCCCTCAGTGAAAGATTATTATTTGTTCACTTATCGTCCCTATAATTATAACATAGTAAATTGCCGGTACAGTCTCATAATTAAATAAATTGTCCCACCAGATAAAAAAGCTGCCTGAGCAGCCTGTTTATTCAGATTTTCCTGTACAGTCTGGCACTCCAGAATTCCATCCCCAGCTCTTCAATGTAGAAGTGCAGGATTGCCTTCCAGTTTTTCGTAGCTGTGCTTAGGATCACGTATTCCACTTCATCCCTGACTGCCTCTTCCAGGTATGAGAAGAGCAGTTTTCCAATGCCCTGACTGCGGTACTGCGGCTTAACGTACACTTCATCGACTTCAAAGCACAAT
>ONPK01000184.1 GCA_900319675.1 uncultured Bacillota bacterium | reverse complement strand
TGATGCAGGCTGGCAGGCGTTCACAATGCGCACTTGTGCGCTGCCTGTATACAAGGGCTTTGCCCGAAAATGAAATACCACCAGCTAAGCTGGTGGATAATTATTCATGAGTCTACTGGAAAATAATTCAAGTATATTCTATAATAACAGTGGGAGAGCAACATGGAGAAGAGTGAAAGAACATATCTTTGCATAGACCTCAAGTCCTTCTACGCTTCGGTTGAATGTGTCATGCGGAAACTTGATCCGCTGGATACCAACCTGGTCGTAGCGGACGAAAGCCGGACGGACAAGACGATCTGTCTGGCTGTTTCGCCATCCCTGAAACTCTATGGCATATCAGCCAGGCCCAGATTATATGAGGTCAAGCAGAAGGTAAGAGAAGTAAATGACAAAAGAAGGAGAAAGTCCTTCATCGGCAAACTGGTATTCACACAGCTATAACAGTCTCATGCAGAACAGTTCACTGGCCGTTGACTTTATTGTGGCTGAGCCGAGAATGCAGATGTATCTGGACTACAGTGCCAGCATATATAAGATATATCTAAATTACATATCAGCAGAAGACATCCACGTCTATTCAATTGATGAGGTATTCATTGATCTGACCAATTATCTGAAGACTTATAACAAGACTCCTCATGAGATCGCCATGATGATGATCAGGGACGTCTTGAAACAGACAGGCATAACGGCTACAGCCGGAATCGGTACCAACATGTATCTGGCAAAGGTAGCCATGGACATCGTTGCCAAGAAGATGCCGGCTGATGATGACGGGGTCAGGATCGCGGAACTGGACGAAATGGAATACCGCAGACAGCTGTGGGACCATCAGCCTCTGACTGATTTCTGGAGAATTGGCAGGGGCTATACCAGAAGACTGGCTAAGCACGGGCTTTATACAATGGGAGATGTGGCCAGGTGTTCTGAAGAAAATGAAGACATATTATATAAGGAATTCGGCATTAATGCTGAGTTGCTGATCGATCATGCCTGGGGTTATGAGCCATGTCTGATGAGCGACATAAAAAAATATGTGCCATCCAATCACAGTTTAAGCAGCGGGCAGGTACTTTCTGAGCCCTATCCCTATGACAAGGCCAAGATCATCATCAAGGAGATGGCTGATAACCTGGTTCTGGACATCGTCAGCAAGAACTTAGTCACCGATCAGATCATATTATCCATTGCCTATGACGTATCAAATGTTACGGATGGCTATGATGGAGAGCTATCAGTTGATTACTATGGGCGCCAGGCTCCCAAGTCCGCCCATGGCAGCATCAACCTTAACGGCTTTACTTCCTCAACGACGATCATAATGAAGGCAACGGAAAAACTTTTCGACAGCATCGTTGATAAGAAACTGACGGTCAGAAGACTTAACATCGTGGCAGCCAACGTCAAGCCGTTTGAAAAGGTGGTTGAGGATAAGAGCTTTGAACAGCTGAATCTGTTCACCGATCCTGACCAGCAGCAGAAACAGGAAGAGAAGAACAGGGAACTATTGGAAAAGGAGAGAAAGGTTCAGGAGACTCTCAACAGCATCAAGATGAAATACGGCAAGAATGCCGTGCTAAAGGGCATGAACCTGCAGAAGGGGGCTACGGCCAGAGACAGGAACAAGCAGATAGGAGGTCATAAGTCATGAGTGAAAAGTATGATGACATCATCAATCATCCCCGCCATGAATCTTCCACCCGCAAGAAGATGAGCAATTATGACCGGGCAGCTCAGTTTGCCCCGTTTGCGGCTTTGACTGGTTATGAGGAAGTAATAAGAGATCAGGAGAAGATCGTCTATGACCGGGTGATCCTTTCTGAAGATGAGATAAATGATCTTAATGACGTCCTTAACTATCTGAAGAAGAATGACAGAGTAGAGATAGAATACTATGACGGTTACCGATACGACATCATAGAAGATACATTCGTAAGTTACGATGTGATAAGAAAGGAACTGAGATGTCGTAAACACAGAATAAGGCTCTACGATCTCAAGTCCATAAGCATACTTGAATAAAAGGCGCAACTAGAGCGCCTTCAGTTTTTCTGTTTCCTCATCTGTCAGTCTGCGGTATTCACTGGTTTTCAGATCACCGAGATTCAGAAAGGCAAATGATATTCTTTTGAGATAGGTTACCTCACAGCCGATCTTCTGGAACATTCTTTTGACCTGATGAAACTTTCCTTCGTGGATCGTGAGTGTTGCCATATTATTATCTAGTATATTTAATGTGGCAGGTTCACTTGTAAAGTCAGAGAATTCCATTGGCTTGCTGAATGTACTGACGGCATCATCAGGTATCCTGATATCTGTTTCAACATAGTAAGTCTTGTCTACGTGATGCTTAGGTGCAAGTAATCTATGATTGAGCTGTCCGTCATTTGTGATCAGTATCAGACCTTCCGTATCCTTGTCCAGTCTGCCAACCGGACTGAGGTCTCTTCTTGGGCTGTCAATCAGCTCTACGACATTGGGACT
>ONPK01000186.1 GCA_900319675.1 uncultured Bacillota bacterium | reverse complement strand
CTCGGTAACGCTTGATTCAAACAGTCTCTTAACAAGCATTTCTGAGCTTCTGGATACGACTACCTGAGCGCCCTTTGAATCCTTGGTAACGTTCTTGATGACGACTCTTAATCTCTGACCGTCATAGTATCTTTCACCTGGGATCTGTTCGCTCTTCGGCATTAATGCCAGAGTCTTGCCCAGATCGATGAGCACGAACTTGTCTTCAACGGTCTGAACCGTTCCATATACAAGATCAGCTACCTTGTCAATGTATTCGTCATAGACCATCTGCTTGCTGGCTTCCTTGATCTTCTGCAGCATGATGTTCTTGACCTGTGTTACTGATGAACGTCCGAAGCTGTCGATGTCGATCTCTTCGTCAAGCACATCGCCAACCTGAGCATCTTCCTTGAGTGCTCTGGCTTCTTCCAGACTGTACTGCAGGTCAGCATCCTCAACTTCTCCGTCAATAACCGTACGTGACTGGAAAAGTCTGATGTTTCCGGCATCATCGATGTCAGCTCTGACAACTGCTTCCGGGAAATTGATGATCTTCTTGTAAGTCTTGACCAGACCTTCCTTGATGGCTGCCTCAACGACTTCATATGAGATCATTTGTTTTCCTGAATGTCCATGAGGACCTTCTTTAAATTCTCAATATTCATAATCCTTCACCTATAGTTTAACAGCCAGTCTGATTAGCTTGACGTTATCCTTAGCTACCTCTGCTGTTTTCTTCCTTCCCTTAACGCTGTATTCCACCGTTAACAAATCATTTTCGTAACTTAACAATGTTCCTTCGACCTGATCAAGACCCTTGGCAGGATTTTTGAAATCAATGTGGACATTGTCGTTTACCGCATTCAGAATCTCCTGATCGCTCAGTAACTCTCTCTCTGCTCCAAATGAGCATACGTCGAGATTATAGGCACCGTCGCCGAAATCGAGCTGATCAAGTATCCTTGATATATCCTGACTCACGGAGGCACATGTATCCATGTCCATGGAACCGTCTTCCTTCATGATCATGATCTCCAGAGTCCTGGTCTTTCCGTTAAGCATCCTGATGCTGTGTCTGGCAATTCCATGCTCTTCAAACACGCTTTCAGCTGCCTTTTCCAATTCCTTAATGTTCATTTTGCCCCCTAGCACTAATTAAGGAGTGGTCTTCCCACTCCTTATTAACGCTAATATATTATATCATTTAAAGCCCGATTTCAAGCCGTTTTTACAGAAAGTTGAACAGAGAAAGCTGATTTTCCTCACCCATGTCCCTGAGTACTCCTATTTTTTCCAGGAATGCCAGCTGGGTATTGTTAACCAGGGTCCTCTTCTGCAGATCTTCCTTGGAAATGAAGGCTGCTTCCTTTCTGGCTTCAACGATTGAAATGCCTACGTTCTCGCCCAAGCCGTCGATTGAAGCAAAGGACGGAACGATGGCCTTGTCGTCATCCGGATCAACAATGAAGTTGACCGCTTCAGACTTGCTAAGGGAAATGTTGGAGAAGTGATAGCCTCTCAGATGCATTTCCAGAGCCAGCTCCAGAGTTGACTCAAGAGCAGTTTCCTTTACCGTAACGTTACGCGGGTCATTGGCCTGCTTGTCCCTGATCGCCATTAAGCGCTCATAAATGGCATCCTCACCCTTAAGCATCGTCTCAATGTCATAGGCATCGCAGCGGCAGCTGAAGAATACGGCATAGTATTCTCTTGGATGATATACCTTGCAGTAGGCAATTCTCATTGCCATCATAACGTAGGCTACGGCGTGGGCTTTCGGGAACATGTACTTGATCTTGTTGCAGGAATCTATGTACCACTGCGGTACGTCGTGTTCCTTCATGTCCTGTTCCCATTGTGAACTTAAGCCTCTGCCCTTTCTGACCTTCTCCATGATGTCAAATGATTCCTTGGAATCCATGCCCTTGGCAATCAGGTAGGTCATGATGTCGTCACGGCAGGCGATGACATCCTTCAGGGTACAGGTACCGTTTCTGATCAGTTCCTCGGCGTTATTGGCCCAGACGTCGGTGCCGTGGGTCAGACCGCTTAAGGCAACCAGCTCAGCGAATGTCGTCGGCTTGGTTGTATTCAGAATATTACGGTTGTTGTGGGTGCCGAATTCAGGCAGACCCGCAGCCCCGTTAAGTTCCGTATAGTGTCCCTTCGGGTCATTTATGTGCAGTTCTTCCGTTGAGGAGAACAGCGAGAGGGCCTTGGGGTCATTCATCGGTATCTGCTTTGCATCGATGCCGGTGTAGATCTGCAGAAGCCTGATGACTTTCGGATCTACATGGCCCAGAATATCCAGTTTCAGAATGTTGTCATGCAGATCGGAGAAGGCAAAGTGCGTCGTCTTCCAGTCCGCAAACGGGTTATTGGCCGGATACTGTACTGGGGTAAAGTCATGGACGTCGTTTTCCTTTGGAATTACGACGATGCCGCCAGGATGCTGACCGGTAGTTCTCTTTACGCCCTCACACAGATGTGAAAGGTATTCCATGAAAGGCTGGGAGAATGCCGG
>ONPK01000187.1 GCA_900319675.1 uncultured Bacillota bacterium | reverse complement strand
CGGCGTAGACCTGTCAGACGGACTTGATCTGGGAGACATCCTCGGATTGATGAACGCCGCTAAGAAATAGAAAGGATGATCTCAAATGGCAGTAAAGGAAAGAAAGTTTGTAAAAGCTAATTCAGGAGACACAGTCAAGACTGTCAAGGCAGCAGAACCAAAGGCTTCATATACTAAGGAAGCCAGACATGAAAGAGCAACAGGCAAGAGAATCGCCGCCATCATCTTCTGGGTACTGGCAATTGCCTGTGAGGTATGTTTCTTCTTCACTCTGAACAAGACGATCTTCGTCAAGAATTACCAGCTGTATGTTCAGATCGGCTTACTGGTACTGGACCTCATCTTCGTAATCGTAGGTTCACAGTTCTGGAAGAGAGCCAATGACGTTGATCCGGCAAGCGATCAGAATTCACTGAAGTTCTTCCTGCAGAACCAGATGGGCTTGATCGTTTCGATTCTGGCATTCGTACCGATCGTAATCGTGTTACTGACAAACAAGGACCTGGACAAGAAGACAAAGAAGATCCTGGTACCTGTCGCAGCAGTAGCCCTGATCTTAGCCGGTGCATTGTCAATTGACTGGAACCCGATCAGTGAAGAAGAATACAACGCTACAGCTCAGGCCTTACAGGGTGAGCAGGTATACTACACACCTTTCGGCAAGTCATATCACCTTGATCCGGATTGCCGTGCTCTGAAGAATTCAAGCAACATCTACGTTGGCACGATTGAAGAAGCACTGGAAGCCGGCAGACATGACCCATGTGACTTCTGCGTAGAACAGTAAGTAATTATTTATGTATTCAAAGCCGGATGCACTCCGGCTTTTTTTGTGCCTGAATATTGAAGAAAAACAGGGATTTAATTATACTTTCATATATGAAAATAGTAGTTATGAGCGATTCTCATGGTCACAATGAGTATATCCAGGACATTTTAGATTACGAACCGCATGCCTACCGTTATCTGCATTGCGGGGATTTATGCAGCAGCACCATGTATTTTCCTGATGTCGTCTTTGTCATGGGCAACTGCGACTATGACTATGACATGCCAAAGTACGCAATAGTCGACTGCGGCAAGATCAAGATCTACATGACCCATGGTGACAGGATCTACGACCGCGAAAAGACTCTGGCAAAATGGGCAAAGGAAAAGGGCTGTCAGATCGTTGTACACGGTCATACCCACCGTCAGAGTGACGAGACGGTTGACGGCATAAGGATCCTTAATCCGGGTTCACTGTCCTTCAACAGGGACGGTACGCCGATAGGCTATCTGGTAATTGACATTGATGATGACGGTAATTACACGGTAACCAGAAAAAATCTTAAAAAATTATAGAAACAGTGCTATAATACTTCAGTTGTGTAGTGAAAGGAGTGCAGTAAATGAGTAAGCAGAAAATTATTAACATTGCTGTCATAGCTCACGTAGATGCCGGTAAATCGACTCTTGTCGATGCTTTCCTCAACCAGTCCGGAGTCTTCAAACCAAATGAAGAAGTCGGCGAACTGATCATGGATTCCAATGATCTGGAGAGAGAAAGAGGCATTACGATTTATTCCAAGAACTGTTCAGTATTCTACAAGGATTACAAGATAAACATCGTTGACACTCCAGGGCACGCTGATTTCTCAAGTGAAGTTGAACGTATCATCAAGACGGTTGATACGGTTATATTATTGGTAGACTCTTCAGAAGGACCAATGCCCCAGACAAGATTCGTATTACAGAAGTCTCTAGAACTGGGCTTAAGACCGATTCTGCTGATCAACAAGATCGACAAGAAGCAATGACCTGGAGTATGAGAAACAGTTCACGTTTGACCTTGATGCCAATGATGAGCAGATCAACTTCCCGATACTCTACGGCATTGCCAAGGACGGCATTGTCAAGTATCACGAAGATGATCCTGATGACGGCATCAAGCCGCTGTTTGAAACGATCATCAACTATGTAAAGCCATATCCTGATCTGGATGATGAGCCTTTACAGATGCAGGTCAGCAACCTGGCATACGATGAATACATCGGCAGATTAGGCATCGGCCGTGTATACAAGGGAACACTTAAGACCGGTGAACAGGTCGTTCTGTGCAAGAATGACGGTTCCCAGCAGAGATGTACCATTACCAAGCTGTTCATTTATGAAGGCATCAAGCGTAAGCCTGTCAATGAAGCCAGAAGCGGTGACATCGTAATCATCGCCGGTATCCCGGACATTTCCATCGGTGAAACCGTCTGCGATAAGGAATTCATTGATCCGTTACCGCCGATCCATATTGATGAACCGACACTGTCCATGAACTTCATGGTCAACACCTCACCGTTTGCCGGCAGAAGCGGCAAGTACGTAACCAGCCGTAACCTCAAGGAAAGACTGGAAAGAGAACTTGAAGTAAACGTCGGCTTAAGAGTTGAACCAACTGATACCACTGATACCTTCAAGGTTTCAGGAAGAGGCGAACTCGGTCTGACCATTCTCATTGAGAACATGAGACGTGAGGGCTACGAATTGGGCGTCGGCAAGCCGCAGGTAATCTACAAGTACATCGACGGCAGAAGATACGAACCTGTTGAAAGAGTCATCTGTGAAGTACCTAAGCAGTACGAAGGCGCAGTCATTAACAGACTGAACATGCGTAACGGCCAGATGGTCAACATCACGGAAAGAAACAACTATGTCAACATCGAGTTTCTGGTATCAACCAGAGGCCTGATCGGTTTCAGAAGTGAGTTCATCAACATGACCAGAGGCGAAGGCATACTGGTACGTAACTTTGAAGACTACATGCCGTACATGGGTGAGATCAATACCAGAGGAAACGGTGTCATGATCTCCAATGCCAATGGCGTAGCCATGACCTATTCGATCTGGAACCTGCAGGAAAGAGGCCAGTTCTTCATCGGCCCGCAGACTGAAGTATATGAGGGAATGATCGTCGGCGTATGTTCCAAGGACATGGACATGGAAGTCAATCCGACCAAAAACAAGAAGGCTACCGCAGTCAGAAGCGAGGGCAGGGATGAGGCCATGAAACTGGTCACCCCGATCCAGCTGACTCTGGAATATG
>ONPK01000191.1 GCA_900319675.1 uncultured Bacillota bacterium | reverse complement strand
CGCGGGATCGGATTAACGGAAGCGTTGGCAATCTGGTCAGCAAACTTGGCTACGAAGTTCAGAGTGATCATGAATGAATCAGGATCAAGATGATCCATGTTGTCATGATGGTTGTGGATCTGAGCACCGCCTCTGGTCTGCAGTCTGGCAAATGTACATGCCGGTACGCCGGCAGCTGCGAAACTGCTGGAGTCAGATGAGTACATGCCTAATTCTGATGACAGCGGATAGTTCTCGATGTTGGCCAGATATTCAATGGCATGCAGAGTGTCTTCAGAGCATGAGCAGCAGACGAATTCATAGCCGATCGTTACGCCAGTCATGTCAAAGTTGATGTTGAAGATGTACTTGCCAAGTTCATCCTTGTGAGCTTCGCAATACTTTCTGGATCCTACCAGACCGATTTCCTCTGAACCGCACCAGATGAACTTCATCGTTCTTCTTGGCCTGTTCTGGCTGAAGTAACGCAGTAACTCCATGACGGTAACTGAACCGGTACCGTTATCCCAGCTGCCCTTTGAATAAGGAACTGAATCATAGTGAGCACTGAAGGCGATCACTTCGTCCTTTAAGTCCGTACCTTCAATGGTAGCGACTACGTTATGAGATGTTCCCTTTGTCTTTCTGGTTCTCAGTACAAGTCTGACTTTCTCAGGCTTGCTTCTGACGAGCTTCTCGGCATCGTCAATGTGGATCTTGAGACCAGGAATGTTAACATCTTTTCCAAAGGCATTTGTCGGTCTTAATTCGTGCTTGATGCTGTCTTCTTCATAGAAGTCACCGCCAATGGCAACATAACCGAGAGCACCTTTTTCTTCAAGTTTCTTCATCAGGTCAGGCATTGTTCTGCCCTGAACAAGGACTATCTTGCCCTTAATATCCGTAAGATTGGCATCCTTGGCATTCTCTATGTACTTGAAGCCTCCGATGACACCTTCCTTTTTTGTTGACTTGGTCTTTCCAATACCGATTACAGGATAGCTGCAGTATTCAGGTTCCAGTACTTCCAGTACGGCTTCTGAGATGCTTGCACCTTCGATTTCAAAATCTTCAATGACTGTTTCAGCACCGAGCTTTTCAGCTTCTCTCTTAAGTATGTTGGCAGCCCTTAGTTCTTCCTTGGTACCGGCAACACGTACAAAACTGATTTCATTTAGTAAATCCCATGCCAGATTTTTATCCATATGATAATTCTCCTTTAATTGTGAACTATTATAACAATAGTTGTACACGCAGTAAACGTGGGGCATTAGCGCAGCTGGGAGCGCGTATCGCTGGCAGCGATGAGGTCACGGGTTCGAGCCCCGTATGCTCCACCATCACAAATTCAAGCCTAGAAATAGGCTTTTTTTGTGCTAAAATAGGGGTTTTTTGGTACTTTTGGGCCATTTATGGTACAATCTAACTGTAATCGAAACAATACGAAGTGGGGGTAAGTTTGGGGGTAAACCACAAAAAGACCTTTACCTACTCATATTTTTGACATGGTGATGATTTACGGGAGGTTTGTCTATGAAAAGAATGCCCAGAAATGTCCCTTCAAGATATAAGTTTGAATGGATCGAAGAGAAAAAAGAATACAGGTGCAAGAAGCGATTCAGATATACCGATGTAAACGGAAAAAAGCACGATACTGATACAAAATGGCACTGGACGATCGAGGAATGCGAAAGAGAAGCGGACAAGATAATCAATGATGCCAGCTTTGAAAACTACACCGACCTGCGCAAGGAAAAGGTCAACGATGTCATGGACCTGTATGTCAGCAAACTCTCTGCCAAGGCCAAAAGAGAGGCCAGAGTGAAGATTTCCGGCGACATCAATACCTTTAACAATGCTTCAGGCTTAAGGCTATACCTGAGCCCGGAAATGGCTCAGAAGCACATCAACGAACTGCACGACAAGGACTGGGGCAAGTGGATGAAGTGGATCAACTCCGACATCGAACACAAGAGTCTTGCCGGAGCTACCGTAAAGAAATACCAGAATGCCATGCTGAAGTTCAACAGATGGCTGAACGATGAAGGATACATCAGCAACGATGAATGGAATGACAATGATGTGACCATCAGAAGAGCCGTGATAAAGAAAAAGTCATTCGGAAAAAGAAATGACCGAAACTATCCGGAGTTTGATGACATCAGAGCCATCATGAAATACTACAAGGGAGAAAACGGTGAGAAGATCGGTGAGTTTGAAAACTTCTACTGGTACACGTTATTTACAGTCCTGTACTTCACGGGAATGAGAGTGGGAGAATTAGTAGCACTGCAGTGGAAGAACATCGACTTCGATGCCGGGGAATACGGTACAGGCATCATCTACATCGTCAATTCCATCAACCACAAGGAATCCAGGGAAAACGTCATGGCCAGGATCAAGGCCAGAAATCTGGAATTAAAGAACAGGAACTCCGAAAGAGAGATCTCCATGTGGGCTTACTACAGAGGCATCCTGCTGGATTACAAGAAGTCATACAGATACTATTTCAGGACCACATACAAGAGGATGGAGGACATGTTCGTATTCCCCAACATCACCTCCAGGGACATCCATGAAAGGACAGGATATCAGAGGCATAACAACATCCTCAAGGAACTTAACAGGACCACAGAGAAACTGGGCATCAACAAGCTG